>CAZCIJ010000149.1:0-7877 GCA_964498265.1 uncultured Gaiellales bacterium
CCCGGACCGCGCACCGTCGGCGGCACGTGCCGCCCGAGATCCTCAGGATCGAGCAGAATCTGGCCGTGAGCGCTCACGCCCCGCCACGCGTCCGCCGCGTCATGGTTGCCACCGACCGCTCCGGGAGCGCGGACTACGCAGCGGCCTGGGCGGCCGAGATGGCCGAGCGCTACGACGCGGAGCTGCACGTCGTCCAAGTGATCGTTCCCGGCCTCCCGGGCGAGCAGGCAGGGATGGCGGATTCGACGAGGGCCTTGTACGCGACGGAGGCGCTCAAGGAGCTCGCGGAGCAGCTCGCGGGCGGACGCGGTCACGCCCGCGTCGTCATCGCAGACGACCCCGCGCAGGCGATCGTCGACGCCTCCGGCGAGGCGGGCGCCGACGTCCTCGTCGTCGGCAACCTCGGCATGAGCGGTCGCAAGGAGTTCCTCCTCGGAAACGTCCCCAATCGGGTCTCCCACAACGCGCGCTGCACCGTCGTCATCGTCAACACGGCCGCGGCTCGAAGCGAGCCGCGCAGGGGCCTTCGCCGCCTCTTCCGGACAGGCCCCTAGTGCACGCGCCGCCAGACGCAGCCGGCGCCGCCCCCGACGAGAGCGAGCTCCTCGGGCGGGCCGCAGAGATCGGTCGCGTCCTCGCGCGTCACGGCCTGCGCGCTCGTGGCGACGGCTCGCGCGCGGGTCAGGCCAAGCGGTTGCGCGCGGCGCTCGAGGAGCTCGGGCCGACCTTCGCGAAGCTCGGCCAGGTCCTCTCGACTCGCCCCGATCTGCTGCCCGCCGAGTTCATCGAGGAGCTCGCGACGCTCCAGGAGGACGTGACCCCGCTGACCGAGGCCGAGGTCGTGGCAGTGATGGAACAGGAGCTCGGGGTGCCCTGGGAGGACGTGTTCGAGGCCATCGAGCCTGTCCCGATGGCGGCCGGCACCATCGGTCAGGTGCACCGGGCCGAGCTCGAGTCTGGCGACCGCGTCGTCGTCAAGGTGCAGCGGCCGAACGCCAGGCCGGACATCGAGCGCGACCTCGGCCTCCTCGAGCAGTTCGCTCGGCGGACGGCCGGCCGTCCAGTCTTTCGCCGCCTCTTCGACGTCCCTGCCGTGGTCGAGCACCTCTCCGCTTCGCTGCGGCAGGAGCTCGACTTCCGTCAGGAGATGGTGAACATGGAGCGGATGCGCGAGGTGCTCGCTCCCTACCCCCGCCTCGCGGTCCCGCACGTGTACGGCGACCTCTCGACGGCCCGGCTGCTCGTGATGGAGCAGGTCGAGGGTGTTCCGGTCCGCGAGGCTCCGCTCGGCGAGGCCAGGCGCGACGCCGCCCAGCAGCTGCTCGAGTCCTTCTACCACCAGATCCTCGGCGTGGGCTTCTTCCACGCCGACCCGCACCCCGGGAACATGAAGTGGTGGAACGAGCGGCTCTACTTCCTCGACTTCGGCATGGTCGGCGAGGTCCCGCCGAAGACGCGCGAGCACCTGCTGCTGCTGATCATGGCGTTCTCCCGCGGGGACGTGGGCTTCCTCGCCGACGTCTTGCTGCTGCTGGCCGGGGACGAGCAGCGCCCCGACCTCGACGTCGACGCCTACGAAGCCGACCTCGGCGCGCTGGTGCAGCGCCACAGCGGCGCCTCGCTCAAGGAGATCGAGCTCGGCGCCGTACTGCAGGGCCTGACCGAGATCTCCACGCGCCACGACGTGCGCCTGCCGGCGTCGCTCGCGCTGACGGGCAAGGCGCTCGCGCAGATGCAGCTCGCGGCGGCCGAGCTCGACCCGGAGCTCGACCCGCTCTCTGCCGCCAGCGGCTTCTTCTTCCGGAAGCTCACGGCGCGCGTTCGCGAGCGCGTAGACATGGAGCGGCTCGTCTACGACGCTCAGAAGGCGAAGGTGCGGATCGGGCGTATTGCCGAGGCCCTGGAGCGGCTCACGGGCGCCCGCGCGGGACCGCCGCTCCAGGTCCGCTTCACGGGTACGGAGCGCCTCGAGAATACGATCCGCAGAGCCACGCGCCGGCTCGCTCTCGCGATCACGGCCGGCACCTGCATCGTGGCCGCCGGCATCACGGTCGACGCCGACGTCGGGGCCTGGGTGCCGATGACCCTCGGGGCGTTCGGAGGGGCCCTTGCGGTGGGCCTGGTCGGCGACCTCGTGTGGCCGAAGCGTTCGCGTTAGCGTCTCGACCTGCGTCCGCCTGGCCGCAGCGCGCGGCGCAGCCGCCGCTCGGCGACGTAGACGCCCACGCTCATCAGCGCGGCGAGCAGCGCGCGCGAGAGCGCTCGGCGCGCCCAGCCCCTCCGAGCCACCTCGCGCCACCCGGCCTCGCCTGGCACGCGACCCGGTCAGACGACGACGCTGAGGGGCTGCGCCGACCCCTCGAGCGCGGGCCGGTAGTCGTCCCAGGCGCGCGCGAGCCTGCGTACGCCCTCGGCGAGCGCATCCGGATCGCGAAGCAGGGGCAGCCGCAGGTGGTCACGGTGCTGACCCGGCACCGAGACTGCGCTCCCGGGGAGCACCTCCACCCCGTGGCGGAGCGCGACCTGCGCGAACTCGTCGGCGTCTCCGTAGGGCAGGCGCACCCACAGCACGAGGCCGCCGGCCGGGAGCCGCCACTCCCAGTCGGGAAGGAGGTCCGAGAGCAGCTCCTCCAGCATGGCGGCCGACGCCGAGAGCTCCCGGCGCCGGAAGGCGCTGTACTCCTCCGCGCGCACAAGCAGCCTGGCAGCGAGCGCCTGGCTGACCGCCGACGTGCCCAAATCGGCGGCGACCTTGAGGCGGGAGAGCGGCGAGACCAGCGGCTCGGGCGCTCGCACCCAGCCGACGCGCAGGCCGGCCCAGACGAGCTTGCTCATCGATCCGACCGTGAGCACAGGTGCATCGCGGGCAAACGCCGCCACCGGCGGTGGAGGGCGCACGTCCAGCCAGAGGTCGGCCATGGTGCAGTCGTCGATCACGGGCAGCTCGAGCTCGCTCGAGAGGCGAGCGAGCTGCCGGCGGCGACTCTCGGGCATGACGGTTCCGGTCGGCGCCTGGAAAGTCGGGATCAGGTAGGCGAGACAGGCGCCGTCCACCTCGGCGGCGGCACGCAGCCCGTCGAGGCGGGCGCCGCCCTCGTCGAGAGAAACGGGTACGAGGTGCGCGCCCGCGGCCCCGAAGGTGGCCGCGGCGCCGGGGAAGGTCGCGCTCTCGACGGCTACGCGCCCGCCCCGCCGAGCGAACAGCCACGTGACGAGGGTGATGGCTTGCTGGGCGCCGCTCGTCACGATCACCTGCTCCTCGCTGGTGGGAAGACCCGCCTCCGCCAGGTGCGCGGCGACGGCGCAGCGGAGCGAGGGCAGTCCGGCCGGGTAGTACCCCTCGCTCTCGAACACGTCCGCCTCGGCGAGCGAGGCGAGCGCCTCCGCGCGCAGCGTGCGCGGCCACTCGACGACCGCGAGCCGCAGATCGATGACCGACTCCGGCGTCCTGCTCAGGAGCAGCGGCGCGATCTCGGGCCCGGCCGGTCGCGCCAGGTGCAGCACGGCCGCACGGTGGCGCACGTACGTCCCGCTCCCGCGCCTTCCCTCGAGGAGCCCGTCGCGGGCGAGAGCGGCGTACGCGGCCGCGACCGTGCTGCGGCTGACCCCGAGCACGCGCGCGAGCGCGCGCTCGGCCGGGATGCGCGACCCGTCCGCCACGGCACCGCGCTCGATCGCCTCGCGGAGCGCCGCGGCCAGCCGCGCGTGCAGCGATCCGTCCCGGAGGGACCAGCGGCCGAGAGCGTCCAGGAGTGGCTCCGTCACTCAGTCCACCAGTCCACTTTCGTGTGCATTGGCCCTTGATATTGCCATGATTGGCCGAAATCATGCAAGTCATCCGTGCGAATGGCCCGTGATATGGCAGGCCACGTCGAGCTCCGGCTCGCCCGTGAGGCCGATCGCCTCTCGCTCGAGCGGCTCGCCGGGCTCGACGCGAAGCGCGCCCCGACGGGCCCGGCCCTCGTCGCCGTGCTCGACGGCGAGGTCGTCGCCGCCCTCCCCCTCCGCGGGGAGCCGGCGATCGCGGACCCCTTCCGCCCCACCGCCATGCTTGTCCACCTCCTCGAGCTACGCGCCGAGGCGCTTCGAGGAGGACGGACGCGCGGGAGGCGGCTGGCGCTGCTCGCGCGCGTGCGGCCCTGGCCCGCGCGGGGCGGCTAGCCCTTCGTGGTCCGCGAAAGCGTGACGGTGCGACGTGTTCTTCCGGACCTCGGGTCGCGACCAAGCGCTGCCGGCGCCGGGCTTTGCCCGGCGGGAGGCTCAGAGGGCGAGAGGCAACATCGGGCCTGGCGTGCGAGCTACCGGCTCCGCTGCGACTGGAACAGGCTGGGACGCTCGCAAGGAGGGGGTCCGTGGGGGAACCAGGGGTTCCCCCACGCTGATGCTCTAGGACCGCCTGGGCGAGAGCGCGACAAGCAGGCCGCCGTCCTCGTCGTAGGCCGGGAAGAAGTCGGCCGTGATCTCGAGCGTCGCGCCGCTGCGGGTACGGATCGTGACCGGCTGGTCGAGCCTGCGGACGCCCCACTCGAGCGCAACAGCCGCCGGCTCGTCGCCGTTCTGCGACTCGAGCGCGAACCCTTCGGCGAGGCTGTGCCCGAGCAGGTCCCGCTCCCGAAAGCCCGTCAGCTCGAGGATGCCTCGACCAACGGCGATGATGCGCTCCTTCCGGTCGCAGACCACGAAGCCCGTGGTCGGCCCCGGGTAGTAGTCCTCGATCAGCTCGAAGAGGAAGCCGAAGCCGCAGCTCGAGCATCCGACCGGCTGGTGCGTCAGGCCCTCGCGGCGGTCCTCGTCGATGGCGCGACGCTTGCAGTTCGGGCAGATGAAGTACGGCACCGTCTGAGCCTACCGGCGAACGAGGGCGCAGGCGATCCTGCGTGTGGATGTAAGGCACGCCTGACGGTCGTCCGCTACGCTCCCGTCAGGATGATCGACGTCGAAGGCGTCTCGAAGCACTTCGGGGCCGTGCGGGCGGTCGAGGCGGCGAGCCTCGCGGTCGCCGCTGGCGAGTTCGTCGCGCTCCTCGGCCCGAGCGGCTGCGGCAAGACGACCCTGCTGCGGCTGGTCGCCGGGTTCGAGGTCCCGGACGCCGGCGAGATCCGGATCGACGGAGACCTCGTCGCCGGCGCAGAGGGCTGGGTCGCTCCCGACCGGCGGGGCGTCGGCATGGTCTTCCAGGACTACGCGCTCTTCCCCCACCGCACGGTCGAGCAGAACGTCGGCTACGGCCTGCCTCGACGCGCTCGCGCCGAGCGCGTCCGCGAGGTGCTCGAGCTGGCGGGTCTCGACGGCTGCGAGGAGCGGTACCCGCACGAGCTCTCGGGCGGGCAGCAGCAGCGCGTCGCACTCGCGCGGGCGATCGCGCCCGAGACATCCGTCGTCCTCCTCGACGAGCCCTGGAGCAACATCGACCCGCTGCTGCGCAGCACGATGCGCGACGAGTTGGCCACGATCCTCCGCTCGCTCGGCGTAACGGTCGTCCTCGTCACGCACGACCGCGAGGAGGCGTTCTCGGTCGCCGACCGCATCGCGCTCATGCACGACGGCCGGGTCGTGCAGACCGGCCGGCCCGAGGAGATCTACTACGCGCCGGCGACCCGCTGGGCGGCCGAGTTCGTCGGCGCAGCGAACTTCGTTCCAGGACGGGTTCTCGGCGACGCCGTCGAGACGGCGTTCGGCGCGTTTCCCCTCGCCGGCGGCAACGGTCACACGGAGGTCGAGGTGCTTCTGCGACCCGAGCTGCTCGAGCTCGAGGCGGACCCCTCCGGGCCCGCGGAGGTGGTCGGTCGGGAGTTCCGCGGGCATGACGTCTTCTACCGCGTGCGCCTCGGGGACGGCTCGATCGTCCTCTCGCAGCGCCCCTCGACCGAGCGGGTGGCGCTTGGAGCCCGCGTGACGCTGCGACCGCACCGCCGCCGTGTTGCCGTCTACTCGGCCTGACAAGTAGTGTAAGGATTACCTTACTCTACGGCCGACACGGAAGCTCGTACGCGGTGCCGGCTTCGCTCTCGGGACGAGGGGGAAGCCGAGTCCCGGAGGAGGCGCGATGAGACGTTCAACCCGCCCGATTCTGCTCATGCTCGCTTGCGGGCTCGTTCTCGTGGCCGCCGCCTGTGGAGGCGGCGACCAGAGCGCGAACGAGGCTGGCGCAGCCGGCGAGCCCGTGACCTTGACGGTCTACTCCGGCCGCGAGCAGGAGATCGTCGAGCCGCTCTTCGAGCAGTTCGAGCAGGAGACGGGGATCGACGTCGAGGTGCGCTACGGCGACAGCGCCGAGCTTGCGGCGACGCTCGCCGAGGAGGGCGGCGGTAGCCCTGCGGACGTCTTCTTCGCGCAAGACGCGGGCTCGCTCGGAGCCGTGGCGGAGCAGGGCCTGCTCACGGCGCTGCCGCAGAGCTCCCTCGATCGCGTCGACCGGCGCTACCGCGATCCCGACGGGCGCTGGGTCGGAACGTCCGGGCGGGTCCGCGTCGTCGCCTACAACACGGACGCCGTCGCCGAGAGCGAGCTGCCCGAGTCGATCCTCGACTTCACCGACCCGGCGTGGCGGGGACGAATCGGCTTCCCGCCGGCGAACGCCTCCTTCCAGGCATTCGTCACGGCGATGCGGCTCACCGGCGGCGACGAGGCGACTCGGGACTGGCTCCGGGGTATCCAGGCGAACGATCCGAAGCTCTACGACAAGAACTTGCAGGTGCTCGAGGCCATCGCGGCCGGCGAGATCGATGTCGGCTTCGTGAACCACTACTACCTCTACCTGCTCGAGGAGGAGCAGCCCGGGGCGCCGGTCGGAAACCACTACCTGCAGGCGGGCGACCCTGGCGCGCTCGTGAACGTCGCCGGGGTCGGCGTCGTCTCGAGCACCGACGACGCGGAGGCGGCCGAGCGCTTCGTCGAGTTCCTGCTCTCCGACAGCGGTCAGCGGTTCTACACCGAGCGCGCCGAGGAAGCGGAGTACCCGCTCGTCGCCGGCGTCGAGCCCAGGCCCGGGCTTCCGCCGCTCGAGTCGCTCGAAGGTCCCGACGTCGCGCTTGGGTCCCTCGGCGCGGAGTTGGCGGCCACGCTCGAGCTGCTGAACGAGGTCGGGCTCACCTCCTAGACGATTGATCGACGAATCGATCAATCGTCTCTCTTCACGGGGCCGCTTCACGGCCCCTGCGGCATGGCCGTCTCATTACCAGCGCCGCAGCGGCCGTCTCGGCCGCTGCGGCGGTGCTAACGCGACGTTTGATCGGACTTTCCGATCAAACGTCTAGCTTCCGGGGAGTGACCGCGCGCGCCGTGGTGGCGACAGCGAGGGCTGGGTTGCGGCCCCGCCGTCGGCCCTCCTTGCTCCTCTGGGCGCTCGCGCTCGTCGCCGTCGGGCTCGTCCTCCTCCCCCTCGTCTACCTCGTCGTCCGCGCCGCCGGGGGCGGCGTCGATGCGTGGGAGGTGCTCGGCCGTCGCGGCACGGCCGAGACGATCGGGAAGACGATCGCGCTCGTCGCCGGCGTCTGCGCCACAGCTGCGGCGATCGGCATCCCCCTCGCCTGGCTCGTCGCCCGAACCGACCTTCCCGGGCGTCGGGTCGTCGCCGTCCTCGCCGCTCTGCCGCTCGTGATACCGAGCTACGTGGCCGCGCTTGCCCTGCTCGGCGCCTTTGGCCCGCGAGGGCTGGTGCAGCAGGCGCTCGAGGGCCCGTTCGGCGTGGAGCGAGTCCCGGAGATCTACGGGTACCCCGGCGCGCTGCTCGCGCTGACGCTGTCCACGTACCCGTACGTGTTCCTCCTCGCGGTCGCCGGCTTCCGCGCCGTCGACCCGGCGCTCGAGGAGGCCTCGCGAGGCCTCGGCCGCTCTGCGACAGCGACGTTCTTCCGAGTCACGCTGCCCCTTACGAG
>CAZCIJ010000150.1:0-7863 GCA_964498265.1 uncultured Gaiellales bacterium
CGACCTTCGTCGCCATGTCGGCGACCATGAAGCTGACCGCCTGGTGCTCCGAGATCGGCACGCCGAACGTGCGGCGCTGCTTGGCGTACTCGACGGCGTGCTCGTACGCCGCGCGCGCGACACCCACGGCGGCCGCCGCGACGGCGGAGCGGGTGACGTCGAGCGTTCCCATCGCGACGGCGAACCCCTCGCCCTCGCCGCCGATCCGGTGCGCGACGGGCACGGCGACGTCGTGGAAGGCGATCGCCGACGTCTCCGCCGCGCGCTGGCCCATCTTGTCGAGATGCCCTTCGACGACGACGCCGTCGGCGTCCATGGGAACGACGAAGGCCGACAGCCCGCGGTGGCCCGTGTCGCGGTCGGACTTGGCGAACACGACCGTCCAGGCGGCGTGGCCGGCGTTCGTGATGAACGTCTTGGAGCCGTTGAGGACGTAGTCGCCGCCGCGGCGGACCGCGCTCGTCTGGATCGCGGCGACGTCGGAGCCCGCCTCCGGCTCGCTGAGCGCGAACGAGCACAGGATCGGCTCCTCGACGAGCGCAGAAAGCCAGCGGCGCTTCTGCTCCTCGGTGCCGAAGAGGATGACCGGCTGGGCTCCGAGCGCGTTCCCGCCGATGGCCGCCGCCATGCCCGAGCAGCCCCAGTTGAGCTCCTCCGTGATGAGCGTCCCGTCGAGACATCCGAGGCCGGCGCCGCCGTACACCTCCGGAATGTGCGGGTTCATGATCCCAGCCGCGTGGGCCTTGGCGACCACGTCGCCCGGATGCGTCGAGCTCGCGTCGTACGCCGCCGCCCTCGGTCGAAGCTCCCTGGCGGCGAAGTTGCGGGCGAGCTGCCGCAGCGCCTTCTGCTCGCCGGTGAGCCCGAACGAGATGCCCGTGTCGAGTGTTCCGGCCAGAGGCACGGGCACGATGATACGTCCCTGCCTCCGGCCGTCGGGTTTCAGGGCCTGTCCACGTCTCCGGGGAGATCTCCCTCTCGATAGGGCACGGCGGCTCGAGACGGGAATCGCGCGTAAGCCTCCGCCTGCGAGCGCGTCTCCGCGTCCACGCCGGCTGCGTGCCTGCGCGCCACCGGCTCGACCGGGTAGACGACCTCGTCGTCCGGCTTCCGCGTCCCGACCATGAGGACGACGCAGCGCTCGTTCCCGGCGCCCACGAAGACGTGCCGCGTCCAGGGAGGGCAGTGGACGAAGTCCCACTGGCGCAGCCGTCGCTCCTCGCCCTCGATCAGGAGCAGGCACTCGCCCGCGAGCACCAGGAAGTCCTCCTGCCCGTTCTCGCCGTGGTACATGCAATTGGGCTCTCCCGGCTCGAGCACGCGCAGGTTGACCCCGTGCTCCCGGAACGCGGCCGTGCCGCTCCCCTCGAAGCGGCAGGCTCGCCCGAGCCCCTCACGGACAGACCACGCCGCCTCGCGAGCGTTGACGAGGAACCACCCCTCGCCCCCGGGCACCAGCCCGTGCTCTGTACGGTCGAGCCTCGCCTCGCTCATTTCGCCGGCAGGGTCGAGACGTAGGAGACCGCCCCGTCGACCCAGGCCTCGAGCGCCTCGTCCGTCGAGAGGCCGGCCGGGGCCACGAACACCATGCCGGTCATCGGGCGGCCCGTGAAGTCCATCGGACGCGTGTGGGGCCGGCCCAATGCCAGGTCTGCGCCCTCCGGCCCGAGACGGAGCATCAGCTCGGTCTTGACGATCCCGCAGCACATGTTCCCGCGCAGCATGAACGCGAGCCCGCCGAACATCTTCCTCTCGGTGACACCGTCGCGCCCGGCCAGCGCGGAGCGGATACGCGCGGCGAGCTCCTCGTCGTACGCCACGCTCAGCTCTGGCGTGCCTCGCGGACGAGGCCGAGAACGCGATTTGGGTCGAGCGGCGTCCGGTCGATCGTCACTCCGAGCGGGCTGATCGCGTCCGCGACGGCATTCACGACAGCGGCCGGCATCGCGATCATCCCGCCCTCGCCGCAGCCTTTCACGCCGCCTTCCGTCATGGGCGACGGCGTCTCGAGATGCGCCACGTCGATCGCAGGGACCTCCATCGTCGACGGGTACAGGTAGTCGAGGAGCGTGCCGGCGAGGAAGTTCCCCTCCGCGTCGTAGAGAAGCTCCTCGTAGAGCGCCCCGCCGATTCCCTGCGCCGCCGCACCGACGAGCTGGCCGTCCACGACGAGCGGGTTGAGGACGACGCCGCAGTCGTCGACGATCGCGGCGCGCTCGACCGTCACGACGCCCGTCTCGACGTCCACCTCGACGATCGCCGCGCAACAGCCGTTCGCGTACGTCTCAGGCGGGTCGTACGAGCGAGTCGACGTCAGCGCGGGATCGAGCCCCGGCGGCCGCGTGCCTCCGACGAAGGCGCCGAAGTACGCCGTGAAGCCAATCATCATCATCGGCATGGACTTCTCGGGAGCGCCGCGCACGACGGCGTTGCCGTCGCGAAGCTCGATGTCCTCCGGGCTCACCTCGAGTGCATGGCCGGCGATCTGCTTCAACTTCGCGGCCACCTCGGCCGCCGCGCGCGAGATCGCCCCGTAGCCGATCACGGCGCCCCGGCTGCCGAACGTGCCGGCGCCGTACGCCGCCTGAGCGGTATCACCCTGGACGATCTTGATGCTCTCGATCGGGACGCCGAGCTTGTCGGCGACGACCTGCGCCATCGTCGTCTGATGGGCTTGGCCGTGCGAGTGGAGACCGAGGGTGACCGCGACCGAGCCGTCGGGCTCGACGGTCACGCGGGCCGCGTCCAGGTAGTCGAAGGGGAATCCCATCCGCTTGGCAAGCTCTCCCGACCAACCGCCGGGCTCGAGGAAGGGGCTGAGACCGACACCGAGGTAGCGACTTTCCTCGCGGGCCTTCTCCTGGCGCCCGCGGAACTCCTCGTAGCCGATCAGCTCCATCGCCTTGCGCTGCGCCTCCGCGTAGCTTCCGCCGTCGTACCGGCAGCCGGTCGCCGAGACCGACGGCTCGTCCGGGATGGTGTTCCTGAGCCGAAGCTCCATTGGGTCGAGCTGAAGCTCCCGCGCGACCTCGTCGATGAGCGCCTCGCGGGCAGTCTGGCCGCTCGTCCAGCCGACGCCACGGTACGCTCCCGACGGGCACTTGTTCGTGAACGCCGCGTCCACCTCGAAGCGCACTGCGTCGAGCTTGTAGACGTTCGGCAGCATGACGGCAGCGCAGAGCGAGTCGACGAGCGGCGTGAATGGGTACGCGGCGTAGGCGCCCGCGTCGCTCACGTAGCGACCCTTGATGGCGACGAACGTGCCGTCGGCCTTCGTCGCGAGCTCGAGGTCGCAGACGATCTCCTTCGCGTGCAGGCTCGACGCGAGGCTCTCGGACCGGTCCTCGATCCACTTGACCGGGCGGCCAAGACGCTTCGAGGCGACGGCGATGATGTAGTCCTCGGGCCACAGGTGGAGCTTCAGGCCGAAAGCTCCGCCGACGTCCGGAGCGATCACGCGAAGCTGCTTCTCGGTGAGCCCGATCGAGTGGCAGAGAAGCGTGCGCACGAGATGGGGGATCTGGGTCGACATCCAGATCGTCATCTCAGCCGCCACCGCATCCCAGTCCGCGACGAGCCCGCGGCCCTCGAGCGGAGCTGCGTGGAAGCGTCCATGATGGAACCGCTTGCGAAACACCCGATCCGCCTCGGAGAACGCCTTCTCGAGGTCGCCGTGCTCGTACTCGATGTGCGCGAAGTTGTTGGACTCGGTGCCCTCGTGAAGCAGGATCGCGCCCGGCGCGAGCGCCTGCTCGACATCCGTGATGACCGGAAGCGACTCGTATTCGACGTCGATCAGGGTGAGGGCGTCCTCGGCGACGTACCGCGACGATGCGACGACGCACGCCACCGGCTCCCCGACGAACCGAACGCGTTCGGCGGGAAGCACGGGACGGCTGTTGGCGACGACGTCCTCCCGGGGTAGCCCGGTCGCGATTGCGGGGACGTCGGCGACGTCGGCGGCCGTCAGTACGAGGGCGACACCGTCGAGCCTGCGAGCCGCCTCCGCGTCGATCTTCGTGACCTTGGCGTGCGCGAAGGGGCTCCGCGGGAAGGCGGCGTCGAGCATCCCGGGAAGCTGCACGTCGTCGACGTACCTACCTCGGCCGCGGAGCAGTCGCGCATCCTCGAGGCGCGGCATCCGGCGGCCGACGTACGCCTCGCTCCCGGCCTGCGCGGCCATCACGACCCTCCCCTCAGCTTGGCGGCCGCCGATTGGACGGCCGCCACGATCCCGACGTAGCCGGTGCAGCGGCAGACGTTACCGGCGAGCTCCTCGCGGATCTCCGCCTCGCTCGGGCTCTGCTTGCGCTCGAGCAGGTCGACTGCGGCGAGCACCAGCCCGGGCGTGCAGAAGCCACACTGGAGACCGTGCTCCTCGTGAAACGCCTGCTGGACCGGGTGGAGCTCCTCGCCCGGGGCGAGACCCTCGATCGTGTCGACCTGCGCCCCGGTCGCCTGCACGGCGAAGACCAAGCACGAGCGGGCGAGCTCCCCGTCGATGCGGATGGTGCAGGCTCCGCAGGCCCCCTGCTCGCACCCGACGTGGGTCCCGGTCAGCCCGAGCTCGTGCCGCAGGAAGTCCGACAGCAGCGTGCGCGGCTCGGCGATGCCTCTCCGCTCCTCGCCATTCACGACGAGGCGCACGACGGTCTCGCCGGTCACGATGTTCCGGGCGACGCTGGTCACGCAGCCTGCCCTCCTTTCGCCTGCAGGATCGCCCGGCGGGTCATCACGCCGGCGACCTCCTTCCGGTATGCCGCCGACGCGTGTGAATCGGACCTGCCCTCGAACTCGTAACGGACGATCCGCTCGGCCTCGCGGGCCGCATCCCCGCCGAGCGCCCGGTCGACGACCGCCTCCTCCGCGGCAAGCGCCCGGACGGGCCTCTCCCCGACTCCGAAGAGAACGATCCGGGCCGAGCGGCAGATGCCGTCGGCCACCTCGGCAGCGACCGCCGCGCCCGCAAGCGCGAAGTCGCCGTGCTTGCGCGCTACCTCCTGGAAGCCGAACCGGTGCGCAGCCGTTCGTCGCGGAAGCCGGATGCGCGTGAGGACTTCGTCGGGGGCGAGCGCGGTCGTGAAGTAGCTGACGAAGAAGTCGTCCGCCGCGATGGTGCGCTCCCCCGCGGGGCCGCAGACGACGAGCTCGGCGCCGAGCGCAACGAGGACGGCGGGGATCTCGGCTGCGGGATCGGCATGTGCCGCGCTGCCCCCGAAGGTGCCCCGCCGGCGGACCCCCGGGTACGCGACATGGCGGAGGCAGGCGACCGCGAGCGGCGCGTGCTCGCGCACCTCGGCGGAGCGCGCGACCGCAGCCTGGCGCGTGACCGCGCCGATCTCGACGGACCCGTTCACGGCGATTCCCTGGAGCTCGGCGATCGGGTTGACGTCGACGAGCACGCGCGGAGCGGCAAGCCGGAGGTTCATGAGCGGCACGAGGCTCTGCCCGCCAGCGAGGACCTTGGCCTCGTCCCCATGCTCGCGCAGCGCGTCAATCGCCTCGTCGCCCGTCTCGGCCCGAACGTACGTGAACGGCGCGGGCTTCACAGCGTCACCTCCTCTCGACCCTGACGACGTCTCAAGGCTGTGAGCGTACGCCCCCCCAGGCCGGGGGACAAGGGTCCTCGTCAGCTCGGTCGAGCCGGACCGTGAGGACCCTGCGGCCGGCAGCCTCGCGTGCCTGGCCGTTCCGTCCGCATCGACCCGCCGCTCCGCCGGCGTACGACACTCGTTGCGATCAGCACCAACAGCCGCTGCAGTGGCCGGCAGCCTAGCGCGCAGCCAAAGCGCATGGCTCCTCTTCAGGCGGTCCTAGAAACGTGCCCGGGCTGCGTTGCGACCCTCCCGAGCCAGTCGCGGATCACGGGATAGCGCCAGGACTCACAACCGGATGGACTCCTTGCGCACCTCCTTGTAGAAACCGGTCGCCCGCGATACCGGATCGTGGTAGCGCTCGAAGTCGAACGTGTGGGTCTGGAGCCATGTGCTGATCGACATCGCGACGTCGACGATCGCCATCTCGGTCTCGAAGTCGCATCCGTCGAGGAGCACGAGCAGGTCGATGTCGGATTCCTCGTGCCACTCGCCACGCGCCTTCGATCCGATAAGCCGAAGATCCCGGAGCCGTGTGCCGTACTCGTCCCGCAGCCGGTCGCGGAACTCCTCGATCCAGCGGCGCTCCTCCTCGGGCAGGCGCGCTAGGGCGTCCTTTGCGGTGATCGACGCAACCACAGAAGAAGCGTAGCCGCGCGCTCGGCTCAGCACGCCTTGGCCGAGGACCCGGCCGCGACCGCCTCATCGACCTCTGCTTGCTCGTGACCCGTGTCGCGCACCGCCGACGACGGGGCGCACTACTCTCCTTCCAGCTCTCGAAGGAGCTCCTCGCCCGAGACGACCGAGTCGGCGAAGTGGTCGTGCATCCAGGCCAGGTGCTCCCAGCGCGACTCGACGATGCGCAGTGTCTCCCAGGCCGGGAGGTCCTGCTGGGGGGTGTGCGTGGTCATGAGGCCGGGGTCGACCTCGTACACGTGGTCGAAGCGCATGATCACGTCGTCGGTGACTCGCTTCGCCTCGGGCGGTCTCTGGGCAGAGAGGCGGAAGCTGAGCACGTCAACCACCTTCCTCGTAGGCGTCGTCGAGCAGGTACTTGCCGGGGTTCATGACGTTGTTGGGGTCGAGCGCCCTCTTGATCTTCTTCATGACCTCGAAGCCTCCGCCGAGCTCGCGGGGGACGAGGTCGACCTCGCCCTCGCGGCAGGCGCCGTGGCAGGCGGAGATCGATCCGCCGTGCTCGACGGCGACGCGCGCGATCTCGCGCTTGGCGTCCACCCAGGCCGCCCAGCTCTCGTCGTCCCACCTCATCTCCCAGATGCCGATGTCGATCTCGGTCAGGTAATCCCCCCAGGGCTTGTACGCCCCGTTCGTGTACGCGAACATGCCCCAGTCGTCGAACATGTCGAAGCGCTCGCTGAGGCTCGCCGCGATCGCGTGCCACTTCTCGCGCACCGCCGGAAGCTGGCTGTAGCCGATCGACGCGTCCTCGCAGTGCCAGCTCATGAGCGCCACCTGCCCGTCACGGGCGCGCCCGTGCTGGGGGGTCGCGTAGCGATCGTGGCGAGATGCCCAGTCGCCCTGGGAGATCTCGTCTCCGAGGTAGTGGGAGCCGTTCGCCCGCGAGATACGCATGATCTCGCGCGCGCCGGCGCGCGCCTCGTCCTTCTGCCCGTACATGGCTACCGCGACGACGCCCTGCACCCAGTCGGGTTGCGGGATGTACGCTTCGTCGTCGCGGCGCAGGTAGCGAAGCTTCCACTCGTCGAAGAGGACGACGCCTGCGAGCGTCGCGAGACCGGAGCGGGCGAAGTCGCCCGTCGCCTTCCAGGCGTCCGTGTACGACGGATAGGCGAAGAAGGCCGAGAACTCGGCCTCCGGCCGCGGCACGAGCTCGAGCGTCGCCTCCGTGACGATGCCGAGCGTTCCCTGGTGACCCATGAACAGGTGCTTGAGCTGGTAGCCGGTCGACGACTTGCGCACCTTCGCGCCGCCGCCGTCGCCGACGCGGACGATCTCCCCCGTGGGCAGGACGAGCTCGAAGGAGATCACGAGGTCGCGCGTGTGGCCGTAGCGGCCGCCGATGAGGCTCCAGCCGCTCGTGCCGATGCTGCCGCCGACGAGCGAGCACGGGTACGACGCCGGGTTGTCGGGGTAGATGTACCCGTGCCTCCGCAACTCCTCGTTCAGCTTCTGCATGTTGATGCCGGGCCCGACGGTCACTGTCCGGTCGGCGTGGTCGATCTCGAGGATCTGGTTCATGAGCTTGACGTCGACCATGATCCCGTGCCGGAGCGGCACTGCGCCGTCG
>CAZCIJ010000151.1:0-7833 GCA_964498265.1 uncultured Gaiellales bacterium
GACGTCGCCCCCGTCGACCGCATCGAGCCCGGAGAGGCAATTGAGGAGCGTGGTCTTCCCGCAGCCGCTCGGGCCCATGACGGCCGCCATCTCGCCGCGCTCGAGCGCGAGATCGATGCCGTCAAGCGCGGTGACCTTCACCTTCCCCGTGTCGTACGTCTTCCGCAGCCCCCTGGCCTCGACGATCACCTCGGCGTTCATGGGCAACATGGTCCCCGCTCCGGCGCCGGCCGACATCGGGCAGGACTCGGATTCGAGCCTCGGAGAACTACGGATCCGGCAGGGCGCCTGGTCCCGGCGCCAGGTCCCTAGACTCGGCGTCGTGCGCGCCGCGCCCGCGCTCCTCGCCCTCCTCGCCGCGGCGTCCTTCCTGGCGGCGCCCGCGGCGGCTGCACCGCTTCCGCCCTCCCTCGTCGGCTCCGAATGGAGTCGTCTTCCGACCGGCCGCAAGGTCGTGGCGCTGACGGTCGACGCCTGCGGCAACGCCGCGGGCGTACGCTCGATCCTGCGGACGCTGCGCCGCGCCGGGGAGCCGGCCACGTTCTTCCTCTGCGGCCGCTGGGTCCGGGCGTTCCCCGGCCGCGCCCGAAGGATCGCCGCCCGCTATCCGGTCGGCAACCACTCGGACACCCACCCGTACCTCACGAGGCTCTCGGACGAGAGCGTGCGGAACGAGATACGCGCCGCCGCGCGAACCATCCGCCGGATCGCACGTCGCGATCCGCGCCCGCTCTTCCGCTTCCCCTTCGGCGACCGGGATCCGCGCACCATCCGGATCGCGAACTCGCTCGGCTACGGCGCGATCGGCTGGACCGTCGACACGCTCGGCTGGAAGGGGCGCGCAGGAGGACAGTCCGTGAGTTCCGTGCTAGAGCGCGTGACGGCGGCGCTCCGGCCGGGAGCCGTCGTCCTCATGCACGCGGGCGCGGCCGCCGACGGATCCACGCTCGACGCGGACGCGCTCCCCAGGCTGATCCGCCGGCTGCGCCGGCGGGGCTACGGCTTCGTCACCGTGCGCGAGTTCGTCCTACCGCGACGCTCCCGGCAGCCGCGCCTGCTCGACGAGCCTGTCGACGGCGCGTGCGGTCACCTCCTCGCCGGGCTCTCCCGCCTCCGCCCGCACCAGCTGGAGATCCGGTAGCTCGCTCGGCGGCTCGAAGCTCTCCCGCATGTGGCGGTAGACGTCGAGGTCGGCGTCGGAAGGCTCGGTCGCGTCAGAAGCCCGCGCGGCCATCCGCGCTCGGATCGTCTCGTCCGGCGCCACGGTCTCGACGACGAGGAACGGAGCGCCGGCGCTTCGGGCCAGCTCGGCGAACGGCCGGCGGTGCCCGGCCCGCGCGAACGTCGCGTCGACGACCACGTTGCGCCCGTCGCGCAGCGCGGTCGTCGCATCGCCGAGCAGCGCTACGTACGTCCGCTCCGTCATCTCGGGAGCGTAGATTCCGGCCTCGTACGCGGCGCCGGCGTCGGCCGTTCGCGGCAGGCCGGCGAGCCGTTTCCGCCGCGCGTCGCTCCGAAGCACCGACGCCTCCAGGGGCTCGGCGAGGTGCCGTGCAGCGGTGCTCTTCCCGCTCGCGGGCAACCCGCACGTGAGGATGAGGGCGGGCGGGAGGTCGTAGCTGGCCGCGAGGTGGAAGTAGCGCATCGCCTCGAGCCGCCGGCGCTCGCGCTCCTGCGGCCGCAGCGCCGCGTCGAGCGTCGCCAGGGACGCCACCTTGGCCCGCACGATCGCCCGGTAGCTCTTGTAGAAGTCGATCAGCCGCTCGAGCTCGCGATCGCCGGCCTCCTCCGCGTAGCGCCGGAGCAGGTAGGAGGAGAAGGCCCTGAACCCTCGGTAGTCCAGGTCCATGGCGAGGAACGCGAGGTCGCAGGCCACGTCGCCGCAGCGAAGGCGAGGCGCGAACTCGATGCAGTCGTAGACGACGATGCCCTCGTCGGTGAGGCAGATGTTGCCGGCGTGGAGGTCGCCGTGGCCGTCGCGAACGCGCCCCTCCCGCACCCGCCGCTCGAGCAGAGCGCGCTCGTCCTCGAGGAACCGCTCGGCCGCCTCATGCAAGAAGCCGTGAAGGGCCAGCGAGAGCGTGCGCACGCCGGCCTCGCCGGCGGCGCCCTGTGGCGCGGCGAAGGGCGCGGTCTGCTCGAAGTTCTCACGGACGTTGAAGGCGACGGCCTCGGGAGACCCGTGCTCGTCGACGCCGGGGCCCGTCGCAGCGTCCCTGTGGAAACCGGCGAGGAGGGCGGCGAGCGAGCGCATCTGCGCGTTGTCGATCTCGCCCGCTGCAAGGAGGCGGTCGAGCATGCGGGACGCTGGAAGACGGCGCATCTCCACGGCCACCTCGACCACCTCGCCGCTTCCGCCCACGCTCAACGACCCGTCCGCCTCCCGCGTGATCGAGACGACGCCGAGGTACACGCCGGGAGCCAAGCGGCGGTTGAGCCGCACCTCCTCCTCGCAGTAGCGGCGCCGGCGATCGAGGGTCGTGTAGTCGACGAACCCGAGGTCGACCGGCTTCTTCACCTTGTAGACACGCTCGCCGGCGAGGAACACGAGCGAGAGATGGGTCTGGACGAGCTCGACGCTCGCCGGACGGTGGGCGTAGGCGGACGGACGGGAGAGCGCCTCGGCGAGCTCCGCCTGGCTCGGGGAGTCCACCGTCACCGCATCGCCGCGCCGCTCAGCGCGCGGCGCGGACGACCACCACCGGGCAGGGCGCGTGGTGGACGACCTTCTGGCTGACCGAGCCGAGGAGGAGCTCGCGGAAGCCGCCGCGGCCACGTGAGCCGACGACGAGGATCTCCGCGTCCTCGGCAGCCCGCAGGAGCGCGTCGGCAGGGCTCGACTGAACCGACTCGGGCCGGAGCTCGACCCCGCTCGTGTCGACGCCTTCGAGCGACGCTCCGAGAGCCTCGGAGGCGGCGACGTCGAGGGATCGCGCGACCCTTTCGAGGTCGTGCTCCTCAGTTGCCTCGCCCACGGCGACGTAGGACGGGTCCTCGCCGGGGCTCAGCGGTAGCTCCCATGCATGCACCGCGTGCAAGGTCGCTCCGCGCAGCCGCGCTTCCTCGACGGCCCAGCGGAGCGCCGCCTTCGAGCTCTCCGAGCCGTCCACGCCGACCACGATCTTGGCCATGAGGAAAGCCTACGTCAGCGCACCCAGACCGGCGTGCCGTAGGCGGCGAAGCCGTAGACACGCGGGGCCTCGGCCGGGGGCATGCGGACGCACCCGTGCGAGGCCGCGTAGGCAGGCACGCTCGAGTACGCGTGCAGGGCGTACCCGCCGGTGAAGTAGCTCGCGTACGGCATCCAGACCTGGAAGGGAACCGACCACGACAACGTCTCCTTGCGGTAGACGGCGAACCGCCCGCGAGGCGTGCGGTCGAAGGCGCCCGTCGAGACGTGGATCGCCCGCAACGTGCGGCCCCCTTCGACGAGGAGCAGCACCTGCCGTGACGTGTCGATCTGGAGGCCGCGTCGAAGCCCTCCCCACGGGCGGGGCACGCGCGCTCGCCGCAGCGCCCGCCACGTCCGGCGATCGGCGACGCCCGTCCGGGGGAGGCGCCGCCAGCCCTGAAACGCGACGACCGCGTGCCAGGTGCGCTCGCCGAACCTGGCGCCGCGCGATCCCGCCGGCAGGAAGCGCAGGCGCGCGAGCTCCCTGTGGAGCCGCCGGACGTCCGCCCCGCGGCTGCCCACGCGCAGGACGCGCGGCGGCGGCACGCGCACCCTCACGCGCTCGCTGACGGCGGTCAGAGGCGCGAGCGTCGCGCTGGCGCAGCCCCCGGGAGCGATGGGCTCGGCGCAGCCCGCCGGGTCGCTCCGGGCGGGAACGTCCGCCGAGGCCTCGAACACCGTGGCGTCGACGATCCGGCGCGTGACGCGGAAGCGGCCGGCGGCTCCGGTGCTGACGTGTCCCGCGGGCACGAGCGACGAGCCCGACCGGCCGGCGGCGAGAGCGACGCGCGCGCCGGCCAGGGCACGCCCGGCCGCCGTGAGGGCGCCGACGAGCCTCGCCTCGCCACGCGCGCGGTCGAACGAGCCTCGAAGGGCGAGACGTGCCGGGAGCAGCTGGGTCGAGCGGCTCTCCATGGCCGACGCGACGTCGGGCTGCCCGGACGCGCCCACGGGGGTCGAGACAGCGCGCCAGGAGTACGCGCCGGCCCGGGATGGGGTCGTGAAGACGTCCTCGACACGTAGGTCGAGGGACCGGAGCAGCGCGTCGCCCCCGACGCACAGCGCGAGCCGGAAGGCGGCATAGGCGGACGCCGGGTCGCCCGGGCCGACGGGGTCGACGGCCACGAGCACCTCTTCCGGGGCTCCGGCGAGCGAGACGCGCCACACTGCCCCGTGCCCGCTCGCCCCGCATGCGGCGCGCGCCGGGTCCTCGGCGACGAGGGGTCCCTCCGTCTCGAGCTCCGACCCCTGGGAGGCGAGGACCGCCGAGGCCCGCCCGAGCGGAGTCCCCGGAGGTTGCCCGAGGCTCGCGCCGAATCCCTGCGGCACGTAGACGACGAGCCCTGCGGGGACCTCGCCGTCGAGCTCGATCGTGGTCGTCCCGGAGGCGCCGAGCTCGATGCTCGGTCCCGACACCACGAGCTCGGCGTGCGCGCTCCCGGCCGCCGCGAGGAGGACGGCGACGAGCGCCCCGGCGAGGAGCCCGCGTCGCGCGACCTGCCCGAGCGGTGGAATCACCCGGCCGTGCGCCGACCGGCGAGAGCCACGAGCAGACGCGAGCACGGGCTACCTCCTCGAAGCCGCCTCGACTTCGCCGCCCTGGCTTGCCGGCCGCGCCACTTCCTCGTACAGGGCGACGAACCGCTCCGCGATCCGGGGCCAGGCGTAGCGGCCGCGGCCCTCGGCGTAGGCGCGCTCGCCGCGCCGCCGCCGTTCGGCAGGGTCGTTGACGGCCTCGACGAGGGTGCGCGAGAGCGCCTCCTCGTCGTCGGCGGGGACGAGCCACCCGTTCTGGCCATCCTCGACGATGGTGCGCGCGCCCGGGCTGTCGGTCGCGATGACCGGCAAGCCGCAGGACATCGCCTCTGCAAGGGGCAGGCCGAAGGCCTCCTGGGCCGAGGGGAGGACGAGCACGTCCGCGGCGTTGAGCGCGTCCGCGATCTCCTCGAGCGCGTGCCAGCCCGCGAGGAAGACGTCAGGAATGGCCGCCTCCCGCACCACCTGAAGGGGATGCGCCCCCTCGTACTCTCCCGGGTAGCCTCCGATGAGGACGAGCGGGGAGCGCCGCTCGAAGCTGCGCCGGGCGCGCGCGTAGGCCTGCAGGAGCAGCGGCAGCCGCTTCACCTCGGTGAAGCGGCCGACGAACACGAGCACCGCCCCCCCGTCCACGAACGGAGCCAGATCGTCGACGTCGTAGGCGACGCTGCCGGGCCTGCCCGACTCGTCCCAGCCCTGGGGCTGCTCGACGAGCCACGCGCGCCAGTGCGCGAGGCGATTCGCGCCCGCGAGCGGACGCCGCTCGAACACGCGCGTGTCGATCCCGTTCGGAATCGACACGACACGCTCCACGGGCACGCCGAGGATGCTCGCAGCGTCCTCGGTGTCCGTCCCCGGAAGCACGAGCCGGTCGCATCCTCGTGCCCAGCGCGCCATCCGTCCCATCCACGCCTCCGCATAGGGCCAGCGCTCGGGCGTCTCGACCGCCGCGCGGACCATGCCCAGCTCGGTGCCGTGGAGATGGCAGATCGCCGGCACCCCGGGGAAGGCTCTCGCGGCCGCCTCGTTGATGGGAGTCAGGTGATGGAGATGCAAGACCTCCGCCCCGCCGGCATCGGCG
Source organism: uncultured Gaiellales bacterium (assembly GCA_964498265.1). GTDB lineage: Bacteria > Actinomycetota > Thermoleophilia > Gaiellales > Gaiellaceae > CAZCIJ01. The sequence goes on from CAZCIJ010000151.1 coordinate 5,790, forward strand.
CGGCGAAGCGCGGAGATCCAGGCATCCACGAGCCGTTCGAACGAGGCCTCGTCCAGCTCGCAGAACACGGGGTCGGGCTCGTGCGGGTGCGGCTCGTAGGACGGCTGCACGAGTCCGGGCGGCAAGCCGTACTCGACCGTCGACGCGACGGCCTCGCCGAAGAACGTTCTCGCGTGCCCGAGCCCCCCGGGCGAGCCGCGCGACCCGCATGCGAGCGTCGAGCGCCAGCCGAGCGCCGGCAGGGCCGTGCAGAGCGCCCTCGTGACCTGCGCCGAGCCTCCGCGCGGGAAGAAGAAGAGGCCGTGGACGACTCGGCGCGGCGACACGCCGCCGTCGGAGGCGTGGCGGTGGTCGGATCCGTGCATGCCAGCATGCTGCCGACGGGGGGTGCGTCCTGCAACCTCCGGCGCGCTCAGGCGCGGACGACCGTCGGCGGCTCGGGAACCGCCACCGCCGCCCCAGGCTCCTTCGGGGAAGCTCCCAGCTCGGACGGGAACGCCGTGAGCCCCTTGGGCGCGTCAGCCGGGCCCCGACGCCACGGGCCGGCCATCCCGCCGCTCGTCCGGGCCTCAGGACGTGCTGCCGGGCCGGCCTTTGGAGGTCGTCGAGGCCGTCAGCGTCGACGCGTGGAGACGAGGCGTGCTCAAGCCTTGCGCCTGTCGCGCGGCTCTTGCGGTAGCCGCGGCGGTCTGAAAAGCTCGGCGCGGCATGGCGAGATCGCGCGTGCTCGAGCCGCCTCCGACCGGGCTCATCGGGGGCGTGCTCGCGATCATCTCCGGCTTCCTCGCATGATCAGTCGCGAAGGTCACATCGCGCCCATGCCGGCGTCCGGGGCGAGTCCGGGCGCGAACTCGGGGAAGAAGGGGATGAGGCAGGCGTACACGACGACCGCGGCGCCGACCGGGCGGGAGACCGCGTTCCCGTAGCGCCAGTTCTTCTCGACGAAGATCACGGCGGCGAGCGCCGCCATCCAGGCCAGGTTCATGACACCGACCGCAACGAACAGGGCGTACAGCGCCCAGCAGGAACCGACGCAGTCGGCGCCGTAGTAGAGGCCGACGCGAACGTCGCGGAGCCTCATGCGGGAATGGTCGAAGTCGAGCAGAAGGGCCAGGGGCGTGCGGCAGTGCACGAGGCAGCGCTCCTTCGCGGGCGTCAGCTGGTAGCCGCCGGCGAGGAGCAGGATGCCCAAGGCGACCCAGCGTCCCGCCCCCGGCCGCTCCTCGACCAGCCGCGCGCCACCGTAGGCGGCGAAGTAGACGAGCGCCCCGTACGCCGCCCACACGGAGAGGTAGCCGGCGAGGAGCGCGAGGACGCGCACCGCTCCCATGCCCGCTGGGCGCGCCTGGAGCGCCGGGAGGTAGAGCGAGACCATCGGCGCGACGGCCGGGAGCATCATCGCAGCGCTCATCGTCGTCCAGAAGCCCACGAAGCCGGCCAGCCCGAGCCCCATCGTCCCAGGGCCGTTGCCCATCTCTTCCCAGCTGCGAACGGTCAGAGTCCAGGCGAGCGCCGAGAAGGCGAGCAGACCGCCCCAGAGCGCAGCGAGCGCCCGGGGGCTCGCCCTGCCAGGCGACCTGCCGGAAGAGGGCGTTCCGATGCTCGCGCCGATTGCGGCGAGCGCCTTGTCCTGGTCCTCAGGCCAACGACCCCCGGAAGAGGACAACCGGTCGTGCTGCGTGAGAGGTGCTTTCAGCACATCCGACCCCTTCTCCCGAGTTGGAGCGATGATCCTGCTCGAATGATCGCTGCTCGGGAGCGAGCCCGCATCGGCAGAGATACCGATCGGGGTGCGGAAGACTACGGATGCGTACCGGGGCCCTCGCCCGGTCCACGCGAAGCCCGGCGAGAGCTTGACCCGAGCCAGGCGCCGCCACCAGCTGGTCCAGCCGATTCGACTCGCGTGCAACGTTCCGGCAAAAGCCGCCACGCCAAGTGCTCGTCCGGGGATTACGGTGCGCCCCGGCGGCTGCAAACCGGCGCCGGTCTGCGTCCTCAGTCGCGCCCGTGGTACCTCGACGCACCAGCGTAGGGCGCTCCCTGC
>CAZCIJ010000152.1:0-7792 GCA_964498265.1 uncultured Gaiellales bacterium
GGTCGCCGCTCTGACGACCTCGCTGCCCGAGACCCCAGGCGGGGAGCGCAACTGGGACTACCGCTACGCCTGGATGCGCGACGCGACGTTCACCCTGCAGGCGCTCCACTACCTCAACTTGGACTGGGAGGCCGACGAGTTCATGCAGTTCGTCGCCGACCTCGAGCCCAACGACAACGGCGCGCTTCAGATCATGTACGGCATCGACGGCCGGCGCGACCTCACCGAGTCCGCACGGGACGACCTCTTCGGCTACGGGGGCGCACGGCCGGTGCGGATCGGCAACGGCGCCTTCGAGCAGCGCCAGAACGACGTCTTCGGCGCCGTCCTCGACTCCATCCTGCTCCACACCCGGCGCAGCCAGCGGCTCCCGAGACGGCTCTGGCCGATCGTCCAGTCGCAGGCAGAATGCGCCTCGCGCGTCTGGCGCGAGCCGGATCAGGGCATCTGGGAGGCGCGCGGCAAGCCGCAGCACTACGTCTCCTCCAAGCTCATGTGCTGGGTCGCGATGGATCGTGCCGCCAAGCTCGCCGAGATCCGCGGCGACCCCGAGCTCGCGTCCACCTGGCGCGCGACCGCCGACGAGATCCGCGCGGACATCCTCGAGCACGGAGTCAGCGAGCGCGGCGTCCTCAGGCAGCACTACGACACCGACTCCCTCGACGCGTCCACGCTGCTCGCGGCGATCTTCGGCTTCCTCCCCCACGACGACAAGCGCCTGCATGCCACCGTCCTCGCCGTCGCCGACGAGCTGACCGAGCACGGCTTCGTCCTGCGCTACCGCACCGACGAGACCGACGACGGCCTCACCGGAAAGGAAGGCACCTTCCTCATCTGCTCGTTCTGGCTCGTCTCCGCCCTCGCGATCGTGGGCGAGATCCAGCGGGCCCGCGACCTGATGGAGCGCCTGCTGCGCATCGCCTCGCCGCTCGGGCTCTACGCCGAGGAGTTCGACGCCGACACCTCGCGGCACCTCGGCAACTTCCCGCAGGCGTTCTCCCACCTCGCCCTGATCGAGGCAGCGGGGCGAATCATCATCGCCGAGCGACTCGAGGAGTTCTGGTGACGGATTCCCACGACGTCATCATCATCGGTACGGGCGCCGGCGGCGGCACGCTCGCGCGCCACCTTGCGCCCTCGGGCAAGCGCATCCTCTTGCTCGAGCGCGGCGGCTGGCTCCCGCGGGAGCCTCAGAACTGGCTCGCGCAGGACGTGTTCGTCGAGAACCGCTACGTCTCGCCGGACACCTGGTACGACGCGAAGGGAACGGCCTTCCAGCCGCAGATCCACTACTTCGTCGGCGGCGCGACCAAGCTCTACGGTGCCGCGCTCTACCGGCTTCGCAAGGAGGACTTCGGGGAGCTCCGCCACCGCGACGGCATCTCTCCCGCCTGGCCGATCTCCTACGACGAGCTCGAGCCCTACTACACGAAGGCCGAGCATCTCTACCAGGTGCACGGCGCGCACGGCGAGGACCCGACGGAGCCGCCGTCCAGCGCGCCCTATCTGTTCCCCCCGGTCTCCCACGAGCCGCGCATCCAGCAGCTCGCGGATCAGCTTGCGGAAGCGGGCTACCACCCCTTCCACGCGCCCTGCGGGATCATGCTCGACGAAGCCAACATGCCCTACAGCGCCTGTGTCCGCTGCATGAACTGCGACGGCTTTCCCTGCGTGGTGCACGCCAAGTCCGACGCCGAGGTTCTCGGCGTGCGGCCGGCGCTCGAGCATCCGAACGTCACGCTGCTCACGGACGCGGAGGCGGTGAAGCTCGAGACGAACCCCGCGGGTACCGCCGTCACCGAGGTGATCGTGGATCGCGACGGCGCGGAAGAGCGCTTCGCAGCGGACGTCGTGGTCGTCTCCTGCGGCGCGGCCAACTCGGCCAAGCTGCTGCTCGTGTCGGCGAGCGATCGGCACCCGAACGGCCTCGCGAACGGGTCCGACCAGGTGGGGCGCAACTACATGTTCCACAACAGCCAGGCGGTGCTCGCGCTCTCGCGCGAGGAGAACCCGACGGTGTTCCAGAAGACGCTCGCGCTCAACGACTTCTACTTCGGCTCGGACGACTACGAGTACCCGCTCGGCAACATCCAGATGGTCGGCAAGTCGCAGCCTCCGATGTTCCACGGCGAGAAGCCGCGCGAGACCAAGCTCGCGCCGTCGTGGACGCTGGAGCGGGTCGCGCGGCACGCCATCGACTTCTGGCTCTCGACCGAGGACCTGCCCGACCCCGAGAACCGAGTCACCGTCGACCGCGGGGGCAACATCCGGCTCGCCTACACGCCGAACAACCAGGAGCCCAAGGAGCGGCTGTACGAGAAGCTCAGGTCGATGCTGGGCCGCCTGGACATGAACGCCGACCACCTCATGCACCGGTTCGCCTACATGAAGAACGAGATCCCGGTGGCAGGCGTCGCGCACCAGGCGGGCACGTGCCGGTTCGGCACCGACCCCGCAAGCTCCGTGCTGAACAGCGACTGCCGGGCACACGAGCTCGACAACCTGTACGTCGTCGACACGAGCTTCTTCCCGAGCATCAGCGCTGTGAACCCGGCGCTCACGGCGATGGCCAACGCGCTCCGCGTCGGCGACCACCTGCTCGAGCGGCTGACCTGACGCTCGCAGCGCCCGGCTGTCCTGACCCTCCTCGCAGGTCAGGTCACCTGCCGCACGGCCGGGTCGCGTTGGAGCGCCTGCCGCCAGCCCAGGAGGAGCCGGTGCACGTCCGCTGCACCGACGATCGGCCGCTCGGGCACGGGCAGATCGACAGGATGGAGGATGAACGGACGTGTCTGAGGTCCGCCGATGCCGCCGTGGAACGAGATGAGCTCCTCGAACGCACAGCCTTCGTCGAGCTGCGGATCGTAGAAGCTTCCGACGAGGATGTCCGGGGCGTGCGCGAACCCGTCCGTCCGCAGCAGGTGTCGTGGAGCGTGGGGGGAGAACGGCTCGAGCGGGTCGTCTCCCTCGATGCGGCCGTCTGAGAGATAGCGCGCCCCCCGGGCGGCGAGGACGACCGCACCGTGCTCGGCGGAGCGGACGAGCAGCCAGCCCACGTGCGGATGGCCGCGTAGCGCAGGAAGAAGGGCGGGATGGCGCGCGTCCAGCTCCTCCATGGTCAGCCGGCGGCGCTCCTCCATCAGGTAGACGAGCGCGAGGTTCCCGGAGCCGAGCACGATCACCTCGCGATCGGAGACGTCGTTCTTCGGGCGATCCTTCTTGGCGGTCCGGCCGGTTGCCTCGCCGACGGCGTGACCCACCATCGAGTCCTGCTCGTCGCCGCCGGCGATCTCCGTCACGTCTCCGCGCGTGAGCGAGCGCTCGACGAGCTCGTCCAGCCCGTAGCGGTTGCGCTGCTTGAACGTCGCCCCTTGCGTCTGCCCGTGGTCGGAGAGCACGACGATCTTGTACGGTCGCGCGGCGTATCGGCGGGCGCGCTCGATGCGGCCGAACTGCTGATCGAGCTTGCGCAGCGCCTCGAGCGTGTCCGCCCGCTCGAGGCCGGAGTGATGCGCGACCTCGTCGTAGCTCGAGAAGGTCGAGTACACCGCCGGGCGTCCCACCATCATGTCGGTGAGGACGCCGAAGATGATGAGGTCGCGAAGCATCACGCAGAGCCCGGCGCGCATGAAAGGGTAGGCGCCGCCGCGATGGCCGCGAGGCCGGATGTCGCGGCGGATCGCCCGCGAGGCGGCGACCCACTCGAGGATCACCTCCCAGACGAAGAGCACGAGCAGCCGGGTGACGTTGAATCCGTTCGAGAAGAAGGCCCGGTAGCCGGGATTGGCCCTCTTCTCCGCCTCGATCTTGCTGACCGTGAGGATCATGTGGTCGGCCTCGCCGGAGAGCAGGTTCCCGCGGCTCGCGCCGCCGTTCGCCAGCAACCCGATCCCGCTCGCGAGCCGGCGCTCGATCTCCGCGCAGTCCGGTGGCGCCGAGCACGTCATCAGCGTGGCCGTCTCCTTCTCGACCCACCGGAACGCAGTGACGTCCTCGTTCGAGCCGAGCAGGATGCCGGCCTGGCTTGCGCCGGTCTGCGAGGAGAGATCCGTCTCCCACTCGGTCAGGTGGTGGGAGCCCTCCGCGAGCCAGCGGGCCATGTTCGGCGCGCTCCCGTCGCGCATCGCGCGTCTGAGCACCGGCAGGGCCAGCCCGTCGATCTCGAGGAAGATGATCCCCGGCACGTCCGTCTCCACGCGCTCGCCTGATCTGCGCGCGATACGGTGGATCACCCGAAGCGTGTACACGTCGTCGTCGTTCGTCCCGATCACGACCTCGAGCACGATCTGCGCGGCAGAGATGACGAGCGCCGCGAGAAGCGCCCATCCGAACGAGTCGACCGAGACAGCGTCGTCGGTGAGATCGGACGCGAGGAAGAGCATCACCGCATCCACGACGAGCAGCAACGCGAACCCCACGAGCAGCATGTACGGGAGCCGGAGCGCCGCGACGAGCGGCGGAAGCACCGCGTTCAAGACAGCCACGACGACTGCGACGGCGAATGCGCCCCAGAAGTCCTCGATCGCGACTCCCGGCACGATCGCCGCTGCGACCATCACGGCGATCGCCGCGACGAGCCAAGCAACGATCAGGCCGGACGCCCGAAAGCGCGGACGCGCCGGCTCCCACTTCACGCCCTCGCCGAAGTCACGATCGGGCTGCGAGGACACGGCGATCCCGCTATCCACCGTTGTCGCTCATGAGCGTCTGTTCTATGACCGTTGTCTCCGCAGCCGGCCGAGGGCGAGTCGAGCGACGGTAGCGCCATCCGGCATCGGGTGGATCATCCCTTCGGAATGATGCGCCGATCAAGCGCGGCTCACGACGCTGCGATCCGGCTCAGCCGGGTCTATCTGGGCTGCACCCATCACAGGGAGTAGGCGTGAGGTTCCGGAGATTCCTCCGTCACGAAGGTGAGACTCCGGCGTCGTCGGAGCTCGACCTCGGCAAGGACGAGGAGCCGGAGGTCGTTCAGCTCGGCGCGGAGGAGTTGCGCGCCATGTCCGCGGTCTTCGCCGCCCCGCACTGGCTTCGCGATCTGGGAATCGCATCCTGGCTCATCGTCGGCGCTGTCGGGCTCCTCGTCGGGCTGGTGTGGGTCTTGTCCCTCACAGCGACGATCGTCGAGCCGGTGCTGGCCGGGCTCATCCTCGCCGTCGTTGCCTCGCCGGGTGTGGGCTGACTCAGGAGTCGCGGGGTGCCAAGGGCGGCAGCGGCGGGCTCGTCCTGCTGGCGCTCGTCGTCCTCAGCGTGGTGCTCGCACTTCTCGTCGTCGGCGGCATCGAAGGGCAGTCGGCGGAGATCGAGCAGAACGCGAGCACGGCAGTAGACGAGATCCAGAGCTGGCTCGAAGGGCTCGGGGTCGACGAGTCCGGAGCCTCGAGCGCGACGGACAGCGTCGCGGCCTCGGTGCCCGACATCATCCACACGCTCGTCAACGGCCTCGCCGAGGGACTCTCGGGGTTGACATCGCTGATCTTCGGGTTGTCCTTCGCGGGGTTCAGCCTCTTCTTCTTGCTCAAGGACGGCCCGACGATACGCGGCTGGGTCGATCGGCACCTTGGCGTGCCGCAGCCGGTCGCGCGGGTGATCACGGGCGGAGTGATCGACTCGCTGCGCCGCTACTTCCTCGGGGTCACCATCGTCGCCGGCTTCAACGCCGCAGTGGTCGGCGTTGGCGCTCTCGCCCTCGGAGTGCCCCTGGCAGGGACAATCGCCGTGGTCACGCTGGTGACCGCCTACGTCCCGTACATCGGCGCGGTCGTGTCCGGCGTGTTCGCTGTCCTCATCGCGCTTGGCGCGGAGGGCACGGAGACGGCGGTGATCATGCTCGTCATCGTCATCCTCGCGAACGGCATGCTGCAGAACATCGTTCAGCCGCTCGCGTTCGGGGCGACGCTCGGCCTCAACCCGCTCGTCGTTCTCATCGTCCCGATCGGCGCCGGTTGCCTCTTCGGCATGGTCGGCTTGATCCTGGGAGCGCCCCTGACCTCTGCAGCCGTCCACATCAGCAAGAACCTCAGACGCGCGCGTGCTGCCGCGCCCGTGCCGACCGAATCGGGGGAGCCGGCTACCGGGGAAACAGGCGGACACGCCCCGGCGCCTGGATAGCCGGCGTCTTGCCGAGCGGTCCCCGGCGGCCCGCTTCACCCCGACGGGATGATGGCTCCGGCCACCCCCGGTGGTTCAATAGCGCCGCATGCGACGTACGTGGTGCGAGCTCCGAGCTCGCTTCAACATGAGGCCTTGTCCCGACGGCCCTTGCCGGAGCTGAGGGCTGGGACGTGACCGTTCTCGCCGACGCCCTCGATCTCGCGCGCTGGCAGTTCGCGCTCACGGCCCTCTACCACTTCACGTTCGTGCCGCTCACGCTCGGGCTCGCGCCCTTCCTGGCGGTCATGCAAACCCAGTGGTATCGAACCCGCGACGAGAGATGGCTCCGTCTCACCCGCTTCTTCGGGACGCTCTTCCTCATCAACTTCGCGATCGGCGTCGCGACCGGCCTCGTGATGGAGTTCCAGTTCGGGATGAACTGGTCGGTCTTCTCCCGGTACGTCGGCGACGTGTTCGGCTCTCCGCTCGCCATCGAGGGCCTGGGAGCGTTCTTCCTCGAGTCGACGTTCATCGGCCTGTGGGTCTTCGGCCGCGACCGGCTCAGCCCCAAGGTGCACCTCGCGACGATCTACCTGGTCTGGATCGGGACCTGGCTGTCGGCGTTCTTCATCATCGCCGCGAACTCGTGGATGCAGCATCCCGTCGCCTATGAGGTCAACCAGCAGACGAGCCGCGCGGAGGCGACCGACATCTTCGAGATCCTCTTCCAGAAGTTCACCTGGTTCGCCTGGGGTCACGCGCTGCTGGCCGGGCTGATGACCGCCGGGTTCCTCGTCCTCGGCGTCGCCTGCTGGCACCTGCTGCGCGGGAGGAACGTCGACCTCTTTCGCGGTGCGGCGAAGCTCGCCATCATCGTCGTGCTCCTAGTCTCGTTCGGCCAGCTCGCCCTCGGGAGCGAGCTCGGCGTGCAGGTCACCGACGTGCAGCCGATGAAGATCGCCGCGACCGAAGCGCTGTGGGAGACGGAGCAGCCGGCCGCCTTCTCGCTCTTCCAGATCGGCGGCTTCACCGTGGAGGATCAGACGCCCGACTTCGAGGTGAAGATCCCCGGCCTGCTGTCGTTCCTGGCCACGAACTCCTTCCAGGGCAAGGTCGTGGGGATCAATGAGCTGCAGGCTCAGTCCGAGCAGCAGTTCGGCTCGGGCAACTACGTCCCGAACGTCCGGCTCCTGTACTGGAGCATGCGCGTGATGGCCTACCTGGGAACGCTCTCCTTCTTCCTCGCGGTCTGGGGCGCCTTCCTTCTCTGGCGCAAGCGGCTCGAGCGCTCGAAGTGGTTCCACCGGGCGGCGATCGCGGGGATCGCGTTTCCGTTCCTCTCGAACTTCGCCGGCTGGATCCTGGCGGAGGCCGGCCGCCAGCCCTGGGTGGTCTACGGGCTCCAGAGAACCGACGAGGCGTTCTCGACCACCGTCAGCACGTGGACCGTGGGTCTCAGCCTGGCCGTGTTCGTGGGGCTGTACACGATCCTGGCGCTGGTCGACTTCTGGCTGATGCGCCGGTATGCGCGCATCGACCCGCCGGAGATCACGGCGGAGGGCGAGGAGGCGCTGCCGGCGCCGACGTACTAGTGCCGTGTCCGGGGAACAGCTGATGATCCTGGCGAGCGAAAAGCAAGCGATGCAAGGACGCAGGGAGCGCCCATATGCAGGTCATATGGGCGCGACTGAGGACGCAG
>CAZCIJ010000153.1:0-7767 GCA_964498265.1 uncultured Gaiellales bacterium
AGCTACCAACCCGACGAGACCGGGCGCGCTTTTTCACAGGCGGCCGCCTCCCCACCGCCAGCTGACCCAACACGCGAAACGGCTTGACAAGCCACAACAACCTCCGGGCCGATAACCCAGTTCCACGCGAGCGCGGGGTCCCGGACTAGATGTCTCGGCTCGAGCACCCTTGGAGGTCGGGCTCGGAGGGCCTTCTCTACCTCCCCCAAAGATCCTTCGACGCAAGCTCGGCTCCCTGGGCCAGCGTTTCCAGCTTCGCCCACTGCACGGTCGGATGCACGCGGATTGCCCACCATGCCTGGCAGAACCCGCAGTCGGTGCCGGCGAGGACGCGCTCGCGCCCGACCACGCTCGCGAAATTCTTGATCCGCCAGGCCACGAGTTCGGGATGTTCGACAACGCTGGTCGAATGCGTGACGATGCCGGGGATGAGAACCTTGTCGTCGGGCAGCGTGAAGTCCTGCCACAGCATCCACTCATGCTCGTGGCGCGGGTTGGCCGCCTCGATCGAGTAGGCCTGGACGTTTAGCTTCATCAAGATGTCGACTGCCTCCTTGAGTGGGACATCGATCACGTGCGGCGAGTTCTGGCTGCCCCAGCAGACGTGGTAGCGGACCTTCTCGGGCGGGATTCCCTTCAGAGCGTGGTTCGTCGCCTCCACGCGCAGCTCGGCCCACTTGCGGTACGCCGGGATGTCTTGGATGACGTTGTACATCCAGACGATGAGACAGTCGTCTAGCTGGACGAGGAGGCCGGCGTCAACGATCGCGCGGTACTCCTCGTTCAGCGCGTCGGCAAGTGCGTAGAGCAGCTCCTCCTCCGTCTTGTAGTAGCCCTCAAGATCCATAAGCTCCGCGCTCGCAGGGGCGACAACCGGAAGGAACGCCTCCTCATGCGGAACGTCCCGGAGGGCCGCCTTCAGGTTCGCGATGTCCCGCTGTACTAGCTCGTGGCCTCGGTACGTGATTGGGCCCGCGGTCGTATAGCCGACCTCGAGAGCCGGGGGCATCCGATCTTGCACCTTCACGCCGGGCCACATCCACAACGTCGCCTCGTGTGCCCGGTACTGCTCCCAGAACTCGGCGAACTGCGGCTCGCCAATGCCCAGAGGTATGCCGGCAGGAGCACCGCTCGGAGGCTTCGCCTCGATGCCTGTGAGACGCTCCATCTGGTAGCCGGTCCAGATCGTCTTGCCCATCTCGCCGTCGTTGGGAACGTCGACACCGACCTCGCGCTGCTTCTTGACGACAGCCTTGACGGCTTCCGTCACCTCGTGGTCGAGTTGCTCCTCGTCGACCGGCTCACCGAAATCCTTCGCCTGGAGCTGTTCGATGACGTTCGGCGGCTTGATCAGACTCCCGGCGTGGGTCACGAGTGTGCGGTCCTCACTGATCTTCATCTCGGTCCTCCGTGCGGTGAGCGATTGGCGACCGGGTCGCCACGATCGGATCCGCCGTCGCTACTGTGATCGCCGACCCTGACGCCCTCGTGCGGGACAGTAGCGTGGGACAGACGGGGACCCTGTTAGGGCTGTACGCAACCTTCTTGACCTCAACACCCGCGTCTTTCGAGCCCCTTCGCCATACCTCAGCCTGGTGGGTCGTCCCCGCTACCGGACACACCAACGCAGCAACTCTTCGCGCCAAGGACGTCCCGTGCGTACGTGCCGTAGGGCCCGAGAATATAGGTCAGATCCCCAAAGAAGATCCCCGCGCAGCCACGACAATGCAGCTAGCAGCACGCAGCCCGCCCCCTTAGCTTTTTCACCAACTCGGCGCCCAGACCGCGCGCTAACCCAACGCGTGAACTGGCTTGGCAAGCCATGTTGGCAATAAACCGTGGAAATGGGGTGTTTGCAGGGATGTCGCCGGCCGTTGTGTCCGCGGGCCAGGCCAGATTGGCAATATCGGGGTGTGGGACGGCGACCGAGGACGCTGGCCGAGCGGGTCAGCTCTCAACCGGCGTCAGGGGGTCAGTATTCAACCGGCGTCAATACACGAACCCAGCTGATCACCCGGTCGGCGTTCAGCTCGCCCGTCCTTGCCATCCGGTTGAGCACCTGCGGCGCCAGATGGTGGGTGCGGTGGCGGTGGACGGACGACACGGCGACCCCGGCTCTTTCGGCGACTATTCGCATGGGTTCGCCGCTGACGAGCAGCCGGTTGAGCTCGTCGGCGTCCTTGCGGTGGCAGATGGAGCAGCGTCTCGCCAGGCGCTCTCTAGATTGTCGCGGCTCGCGACGAGCGCGCGCGCCTCCGGGAGCCGGAGGCGCGGCGCCAGACGCGCTAGAGCGTCGCCGGCAGGCGGAAGCGGGCGAAGAGGACAGGCGTCATCGCGACGGTCATCTGATTCCGAGGTCATGCTGAGGTTCGTTCGCGGTGACGCCGGAACCCTGATGCGCTGGTACCCGAGCGCTCGATGCAACAGCGCCGAGTCAAGAGAGCAGCGGTTCTCTTGACCAATCGTGGTCGAGGAACCACCAACCGGGCGACCTCCACCGATATCACAGGCGGCCCGTTGGCGGCAGCGACGGGCGGCAGGGGTGTTCCTGCGGTCGGTCGCCTGGTGCGGCCGCGGGGTTCTCAGCCGGCCGGGGTCTGCCCGAGCTTCTGCATCATCCGGAGTCCGTCCACGAGGCCCCAGCGCTCTGCGGCCTTGCCCTGCTCGGCGCGGACGATGTCGATGACCTCAAAGTCGATGCTCCGTCCTGTGAGAGCGATGCCCTGGAACTCACCATTGTGGGTGCCCGTCACCCGCACCCTGGCGATCACCGTGTCACCGTCGACGTAGATCGCCGCAGGGGTCGCCTTCAGATCGGGGAAGCCTGCATGAATGCGACGAAAGCCCTCCTTGACGCCCTCCCCGCCCGGCCCCTGGCCGGGGTCGGGATTGTGATCGACGAACTCTGGCACCATCAGCTCGTCCAGCTGGTCGAGGTCTCCGCCCCCGATGGTCGCGTAGACGCGGCGGGCGAGGTTCTTCAGGTCCTCCGCCATCGGGCCACCTCCTAGTCAGGTCGCGTTCGCAGGAGCCTACTCCGATCCAGGTGCCCACCGTTCAACCGGCCACGAGAGCCACCACGCGCCAGCGGGTAGCAGGGTCGGACCGGCACGGTGCCGGCGATCATTGCCCGGGCGAAGAGCTCGGCGGGGCCGCTGAAGCGCCGCCTGAGTGGAGGAAGACGAGATGGTCGTTGCGGCTCCAGCGGCCTCGGCGGACGAGGTCGATCAGAGCCGCCATGGCCTTCGCGGTGTACACAGTATCGAGCACGAGCCCCTCACTCTCGGCGGCGAGGCGCAGCGCGTGCTCTCCTTCACGGGAGGGGTGGGCGTACCCCTCGCCGACGTACACGCGCTCGATCAGGGGCACATCGGCGGCGGTAACGGCCCAGCGGCTGCCCAGCCGCTGGCAGAGGGCGGCGGCGAGCGTCGCCGTCGACGCGGGCAGGCGGCGCCAGAGCCGGCCCACGTCGACGCCGAGAGGCCGGTGGCGGCTGCCGAGCAGGTGCAGCCCGGCCAAAAGTCCCGCGAGCGTTCCCCCGGTCCCCGTCGCCACGAGCACGGTGGCCTTGCCGATCCCGCGCTCGCGAAGCTGGGCGTCGAGCTCGATCGCCGCCTGCACGTAGGCGAGGCAGCCGACGGGCCCGTGCCCGCCCACCGGCATGAAGAACAGGGGCCTGCCCATGCACCCCGGCCAGAGGCGCACGCCCCAGCGCACAAGCCGGCACGCCTGCTCGACCGTCATCGATGCCTCGCGGCGGGGTAAGGAGAGAAAGTGCAGTCGTCCACCCACCTGCTGCGCGAGCAGCAGAGCTCCCTCAAGCTGGGCCGGGCGCGGTTCGAAGTAGAAGCAATGCGCCTCCGCGCCCAGCCGCGAGGCAGCGGCGCACATCTGGCAGGCGAAGCTCGACTGCAGACCGCCGAAGGTGGCAACAACACTCGCGCGCCGAGCCTGCGCCTCGCCCAAGAGAAACTCGAGCGCGCGCGTCTTGCTCCCAGCGCCCCCAGGCCCCGCCACGTCGTCGCGCTTCACCCACAACGTCGGCCCCCCCAGCCGGTGCGTGAGCTGCGGCAGCGGCTCAAGCGGCGTCGGAAACCGTCCAAGCGAGATACGCGGCCACCGCGCAGCCCTCGCCACAAGCTCGTCCGGATTCACGCAGGTGCCATGCAGGCGGAACCCGCCGTCCGCGAGGTGCGCCGACACACGCCGGCCCCGTTAACGTCAGCCCGCATTCGTTCCTTGGGTCACGCTTCCGCTGGCTGGCGGGCTGCCGCCGTCACGACCTCGGCACCGCCCGGGCTTGGCAGGTAGCACGAGACGGGGTCGTCGAGTGTCGTGCCCGGAGCGCCCACGGGCTCATGGTGCGGCGGTCATACGCTGGTTTCACTCGCTCCGGGGATGCCAAGCTGGATGCCGAGAAAGACCCCGGTCGAAGGGTTCGGCCGCCCAAGACCCGAGGAGTCGAAGCACTTCTTCAGAACGGCTGCCAGGTTGCGCGGTGTAGACGATCAGCTGCTGGTCGGAATCAGCGTCGTAAGTGAGGGTATCCCAGTCGAGCGTGATCTCGCCGACGACCGGGTGGTCGAAGGTCCGGCTACCACGGCGCTTTGCTGCGACGTGGTGTCCCGCCCACCAATGGCGGCGCGTCCTGAACGGAGAGCTCGCCGACGAGCGTGGAGAGCCATGGAGTTGACCCGGTTTCGTTAGCACCCCGCATCGCCCCGGGTTCACCCCCACCTGCTCCTGCCGTTGCGGCTGCTCTACCGCGAGCATCGTCGTGCCGTGCCCGTGAGCCCCCTAGCGAGCATCCCCATCCCAGCGGCCGGCAAGCGCGATCGTGCGCTTGGGCCCGAGGATGTCGACAGGTACCTTGCCGCGCTCGAGAAGGATCCCGAGTGCCATCTCTTCTACGCGCTCGCTGCCCATGGGTTGCGGGCGGGCGAGGCATTGGCCTTGCAGATCGATGACATCGTGATCGGCGCGGAGGCTCTCGATGGAGCCGCTGGCGTCATCAGCGTCGAAAAGGCGATCGACACGAAGTCGGGAGCGCTGGGCTCACCGAAGACAGCTACGGGCAGACGTAGCGTGCCCGTATTCGAAGGCTCACCGCTCGTACGTGCTCTTGGCGGATACGTCGCAAAGACGGGTCGAGCGGGCGGTCCTCTCTTCGCTGAGAAACGGACGACCTACTGGTGCATCAAGCGCCGAGCCGAGACGAGGTTCAAGCGCGCCGGGCTCGACCCGACGGTTACGCCGCACGTCTTTCGCCACAGCGCGGGAAGCATCTGGCTGCGTGCGGGGGTGGCTCCGACGACCGTCGCCAGCTGGCTCGGGCACTCAGTGTCGACCCTGATGACGACCTACGCGCACGTGATCGGCGGTCTCGCCATGACGAGTGAGACCAGGCGCGTCAACGCCTTCATGGCCGCGACGATCACAGCGTAGGCAGATCGCGACTGGCGCAAATACTGGCGCAACAGGCCCTCCGACCCTGCAGCCAGAAGCGAGAAGAGGCGCAAATGCAGGGCTTTACGGACGCGTAAGGTGAATCGTGCAGGGGTTGTTGAGCCCCTTGCCGTCCTCGAGCGAGAACTGCCAGCCGTGCCGCGGGCAGACGAGCACGTCCTTCGTCACCCGGGCCTCGACGAGGTCCTCGCCGTTGTGCGGGCAGAAACGGTCGTGCTCGACGACCTCTCCGTCGACCTCGCGCCGCACGCGCTCGGACTGCTCCTCCATCCGGTGCCGGTGGCGCACGAACTCCTCGCGCCGCTCGGGCTGCTCGATGATCAGGTAGGCGATCAGCGCCTCGTTGTGGTAGTCGGGCTCGCGCCTCACGCGAAAGCGGAACGAGAGCAGGAAGTCCTCCCACGAGATGAGCTCGTCCACGATCGCGCGCATCCAGAAGGTGGAGAGCTGGAGGTCGAACACCTGGCGCGCGCTCGCGGACACCTCGCCGTCGACCTGGCGCGCGGCAAGGTCGACCGTGAGCTCCCCGCCCCCCTTGCCGGTGAGATGGACGCGGATGGCTGCGCCGGCGAGACCGGCCAGCTCCGGCACGCGCTCGAGCAGCTCGTGGAAGTGCGCCTTCGCGTCGGCCACGATCGGCCCGACGGGACGCCGGAAGCGCTCGAGCTCGCCGGCCAGCACCTCCCGCCTGCGCGCCGCGTAGTCACGGACGTAGGCGAGCGTCAGCGCGCGCTCGACGAGGTCCGAGGGCCGTTCGATCTCTCCGCTTCCGAGCTCGACCGAGTCGCCCGGGGCGAGCGTCCGGAAGGGGACGTTCCGGCCCCGGCGCCACTTCCTCGCGAAGGCCTCGAACTCGTCGTAGCCGGGGAAGATCGTCGCCTCGTTCCTGTTGAGGTGGAAGAGCTCGTCGTCGAGGAAGCACGGCGGGCCGGCGGACGGGATGTAGAAGCGCGCGCCGAGGCGGTCGGCGGCCTCGAGCACGCGCCGCTCCTTCGTCGCGCGCCGGAAGCGGCAGAGCCTGAGCAGCTCGTCCGGCGCGTACTCGTACGAGGTGGGGTGGAACGTCGCGCCCGAGAACTGCATCGCGAGCGCGTCGACCGAGCCGTAGCGGCCGGCGATGTCCTGCTCCTGCGGCACGATCAGCTTGCAGTCGTTCGTGTTGACGAACGTGATCTCGTCCTTGTGGATCGTGATCGCGCTGTCCTGGTGCAGCGGGTTCATCTCCCGCTGCAGGAAGAGCTCGGCGCCGCCCTCGGTCGTGAAGGCGTTGCCCTGGTGCACCTCGTTGATGTTGCGGTAGCCGCAGCCCTGCATCATCCCGAGCAGGTCGCCGTACGGGTAGCGGGCGAGCACGACCTCGACACGCTCGCGGAACTCCTCGCTCCGGCTCTTCAGGAACCACTCGTCGAAGTGGTCCCGGTGGTGGTGGGAGACGTAGAGGTGCGTCGCGCGCTCGAGCGAGTCGGGATCGATGTGGTCGTTGGCCGGCCACTGGAACCAGGAGCCCGCGAACGCGCCCGCGGGCGACAGCCAGGGATCGCACAGGACCGTCTCCGAGCCGAGGTCGACGAGGAACCCCGCGTGGCCGATGTACGTGATCTTCACAGGTATCCGAGGTTGGAGAGGCGCCTGGCGATCACGGCCTCCTCGGCTGCGGTCAGGTCCGGACGGTCGTTGCGCTCGAGCTCGAGCCCGAGCAGGAGCTCACCGAGCTCGCCGGGCGCCTCGTGGGCACGGTCGACGAGCTCGCGCGGGTCGACGTCGAGCCTATACGCCTCGTCCCGGCCGCTGTCGAGGTGGCGGATGAGCTTCCACGGAGGCCGCCGGACGCCGAGCTGCGTGAGCCGACCCCGGTCGCTCGTCGCGATCACGGCGGCCCGGTCCCCCTGCTCCCGTCCCGAAGCGAGCGGGAGGAGCGAGACGCCGTCGCCCATCGCGGGCTGCCCGACGGCGCAGAGGTCGGTCAGGGTGGGCGCCAGGTCGACGGTCCGCACCTGGGAGGGAACGACCGCAGGCTCGAGCCTGCCCGGAGCGGAGAGGACGAGCGGCACGCGCATGATCTCGTCGTACAGCGTGGCCCCGTGCAGGTGGTACACGCCTTGGACGTCATCCTTGTCTGCGAAGCGCTCGCCCCACGACTCGCCGTGGTCGGAGAGGAACGCGATCGCGGTGCGCTCGCGCACGCCGAGAGCCTCGAGCTCCGTGAGCAGCCCGGCGACGAGCACCTCGGACTGCTGCTCCGTCGCGGCCCGGTAGGCCTCGCGGAGCTCCTCGAGCTCGCTGGCGACGTTAGCCCGGATG
>CAZCIJ010000154.1:0-7681 GCA_964498265.1 uncultured Gaiellales bacterium
CCTGATCGGCGTCGCCGCGGCGCGGAACATCGTCCCCTTCACGGCCGAGCTCGGCGGCAAGAGCCCGCTCGTCGTCTTCGCCGACGCGGATCTCGACGCCGCGGCGGCGAAGGCCGCCGCGCAGTACGACGACGCCGGGCAAGTGTGCCTCGCCGGCACGCGCCTCCTCGTCCAGGAGAGAGCCTCGGACGGGTTCCTGCAGAGGTTCAACCACTTCGTCGACGAGCACGTCCTCGGCGACCCCCGGGAGGAGAGGACCACGATCTCACCGCTCATCCGTCCCGAGCACCTGGCAAGGGTCGAGGGCTTCGTCGAGCGGGCGAGGGCGGCCGGCGACCGGATCGTGCGGGGCGGGCGGCGAGCCGAGCTCGGAGGCCTCTTCTACGAGCCCACGCTCGTCCAGCCTGCGTCCAACGACTCCGAGATCGTCCAGCGCGAGGTCTTCGGCCCCGTGCTCACCTTCCAGACGTTCGCCGACGAGGACGAGGCCATCGAGCTTGCCAACTCGACCGCCTACGGGCTCGCCGGCATCGTCTACACCGGCTCGGCCGGGCGCGCCGAGCGCGTGGGACGGGCGATTCGCGCCGGGACCGTCTGGGTGAACACGTTCTTCGTGCGCGACCTGACGGCGCCCTTCGGCGGCACGGGCATCTCGGGCATCGGCCGCGAGGGCGGCACCTACGCCCTCGACTTCTACTCGGACCTCAAGACGCTCCAGATCCTCGACGGATCGACGGTCTAGGATAGGCGCGTGCTGAGCGCCGACGTCGTCGTCGTCGGCTCCGGCTCGGCGGGCGCCGTCGTCGCGCGGCGTCTCGTGGACGCCGGAGCCTCCGTCCTCCTCGTCGAGGCCGGAGGCCGGGACACCAACCCGGCCATCCACGAGCCGAGCCGGATGTTCGAGCTCTGGGGAAGTCCTGAGGACTGGAACTACTTCACGGCCCCGCAGGCCCATGCGGCGGGCCGGCGGCTGCACTGGCCTCGGGGCAGGGTGCTCGGCGGCTCGAGCGCCCTCAACGGGATGATCTACGTCCGCGGCTACCGCGGCGACTACGACCACTGGGCATACCTCGGCAACTACGGCTGGTCGTTCGGCGACGTGCTTCCGCTCTTCAAGCGCTCCGAGGCCTTTGCCGGCGGCGCCGACGAGTATCGGGGGGACAGCGGCCCTCTCAACGTCACGCTCGACTACCCGAAGCATCCGACCCACGAGTCGCTGATCGCGGGCGCGCAGGAGGCCGGGCTGCCGTTCACCGAGGACTACAACGGCGCCGACGTCGAGGGCGTCTCGTGGATGCAGATGTGCCTCAAGGACGGGCGCCGCCACAGCACCGCGACCGCGTTCCTCGAGCCCGTCTCGAGCACTCCGTCCCTGACCGTCCTGACGAGCGCGAGAGCCCGGCGGCTCGTGTTCGACGGCACCCGCTGCACGGGAGTCGAGATCTCGCGCGACGGGCGCCCCGAGGTCCTGCACGCGAGCTCGGAGGTCGTCGTCTCCTGCGGTACCGTGGAGTCGCCGCGGCTGCTCATGCTGTCGGGCATCGGCCCCGCGAGACGGCTCGAGCGGCTGGGGATCGACGTCCTCGTCGACCTACCGGGCGTCGGCGAGAACCTCCACGACCACGCGATCGTCCCGCTCGTGCACTCTGCGGAAGCGACGATTCCCGAGCCGGTTCCTGGCACGTGGGCGGGCCAGACCCACCTCTTCGCGCGCAGCCGCCCCGGGCTCACGGCCCCCGACCTGCAACCGCTCTTCTTCACCTTCCCCGCCTACGACGAGACCTGGATGCAGGGCCCGCCGAACGGTTTCACGTTCATGGCCGGCATCATCCGGCCGGCCAGCCGCGGCTCGATCAGGCTGCGCTCAGCAGATCCCGAGGACGAGCTCGTCATCGACCCCGCCTACCTCTCCCGCGACGCCGACGTCGACGCGATCCTCGCCGCGGTCGAGCTGTGCCGAGAGATCGCCGCGACGCGCGCGCTCGCTGAGTGGGGCCTGAAGGAGCTCTACCCCGGGCCGGAGCTCCGCACGAGAGACGAGCTCGTCGACTACGCCCGCCGCTCGGTGCTCACGTACCACCACCAGGTCGGCACGTGCAAGATGGGCGTGGACGCCGGCGGCGTCGTCGATCCCGAGCTGCGCGTCTACGGCGTCAGCGGCCTGCGCGTCGCCGACGCGTCGATCATGCCGGCTGTCACCTCGGGGAACACCCACGCCCCGGCGATGATGATCGGCGAGAAGGCCGCCGATCTCGTCGCCGCCTCACTGAGCGCCGGCTGATTCCGGCTCGGCGCTCCTCGCGAGGAAGTCGTCGCGCCTGGCCGCCGCGAAGTCGCCCAGGCTGGTCGGCCGCCTGCCGCCCACCCGCTCGACGACCTCGGAGACCGGCGCGAGCTCCCCGTCCCTGATCGCCTCGTACATGCCCGTCCAGACCCGCACGGTCCAGTCCGAGTAGCCGGCGGCGACCCGCCAGGAGACGGCGTCCTCTCCCGTCTCGTCCTCGTAGCGGAACTCGCGCCCGCAGACCTCCGACACGGCGGCCGCGGTCTCGGCCAGACTGAGCGCCTCGGGGCCGGTGACGTCGTAGACCTTTCCTTCGTGACCGGACCCCGTCAGCACCGCCGCGACGACGGCCCCGCAGTCCTCGCGCGCGACCCAGCTCACGCGGCCCTCGCCGCCGGGCCCGCGCATGACGCCGGCCTCGATCTCTTCCAGGATGGCGTCGAAGTAGAGGCTCGTGCGCAGGAGGGTGAACGGGAGGCCGGATGCGCGGATCAGCTCCTCGGTGGCCCGGTGCGAGCGCGAGTGCGGGAAGGACGACCGAAGCGACGGGCTGAGGAAGGAGAGGTAGACGAGCTGACCGACCCGAGCCCGCGCCGCAGCTTCGACGAAGAGCCGGTGGAGCACGATGCGCTCGTCCGGCTCGCGATGCATCGAGACCATGAACACGCGGTCGCTCTCGCGAAGCGCGCGCCCCAGCGTGCCCTCGTCGCCGTAGTCGGCGACGGCGACCTCGGTGCCGGGAAGCTCCGGGGCGCGCGCCGGGTCCCGCACGAGGAGCCTGACCGGAACGCCCCGCGCGGCGAGCATGCGCGCCGCCGCGCCGCCGACGTGACCGCTGGCCCCGCTGAGGACGATCACCCGGCCATCCTCGATTCGACTCCCGGAGCCCCCGGGTCAGCGAAGGAAGCGCTCCACGAGGGCGGTCGCCTGCTCCTTGTCCGCGAGCAGGTACGCGAGCGCCGTCATCCGGAAGGCGTCCTGGAGGTAGAAGCGCTCGTAGAGCTCCCCCCTGCCTCCGAGCGCCGAGCCGACGAAGTCCCACGCAAGCCGGAACGCACGAATCTTCCGCTCCGCGCCGGCGTTGCGGGCCTGGAAGTACTTCACGATGTCGTCGTGGCGCGGCCCGTCCCAGTCGGCCCTGGAAGGGGTGGCCATGAAGCCGCCTCCGCCCACGAGCTGGATCAGCTCGAGCGCCCGGGGCATCCATTTCGGAACGAGGCCGCGGAGGGCGACGAGCGAGCGCTGGTCGGGCACCCAGTCGTCCGACGCCTCGGCGCGATGGGAGCCCGCCTCGGCGGCGATCACGCCAGCGCGCGTCATCTCCGTCATCGACCAGAGCTCCCCGATCTTCTCCTGGACGTGGTCGAAGGCGTTCACGCCGGTCATCTCGGCAAGCGTGTGCGCGAGACCGAAGGCGAACTCGAGCTTCGTCCAGGCGCGCGTCATCGCCTGGTGCGTGATGTGCGCACGCCAGCCCGTATCGGTGATGACCTCGGAGTGAAGCTCCGGGTCGCCGTCCAGGAAGACGCGATCCCACGGGACGACGACGTCGTCGAAGATCGCCACCGCGTCCATCTCGTCGAAGCGGGTCGACAGCGGAGCGTCCCACGCGTCGCGCTGGAGCGAGAACGAGTCCCGGCACAGGAAGCGCAGTCCCGGCGTGGCGACCGGGATCGCGAAGCAGATCGCGTACCTCTTGTCCTGCACGCGCAGATCCGATCCCGGGTAGACGGCGAGCTCGTCCGAGAACGGCGCCAGCGTCGCCAGCATGCGGGCGCCCCGGACGACGATCCCGTCCTTCGTCTCCCCTACCTTGTGCAGCGAGACCTCGCCGAGGGCCTGCTCCGCCTCCGGCTGCGAGCGGTCGACCTGCGGGTTGACGAGCGTGTGCGTCAGGCACAGATCGCGATCGCGGATGAGGGCTTGGTAGTCGACGAGGTTGCGCGCGCCGCGCTCGTTGCCGTTGCGCGCCCAGACGTCCGACCGCGCCGCGAAGCAGGCGAACGTGTAGTTGAGGTAGTCCGGCGTCCGGCCCATCATCCCCGCGGTCTCCTCGGCCATCCCCCTCGACGCGATCCGGCGTCGCTCGAGGTCGGCGCGGCTCCGCGGCTGGATGTGCGTGACGTTCACCGACTGGCCCGTGTGAGGCGACGTCATCAGGAAGATCTCCGGCTGCTCGTGCTGGAGATCGAAGACGCGGGCCAGCGAGCGGGCGGCGCCCGCGAGCTTCGCATGGGTCGTCGAATCCTCGACGCGCTCGCCGTCGAGCCAGAGCTCCCGGCCGTCTCCCCGCAAGCCCTGGAGGAACTGCTCGCCGGTGCGCGCCCCCGCCGCCGTCTCGATCGCCATCCCGTAAGTAGTAGCGGATGCGGAGCGACCGCCCCGGGCCGCACCGCTCTCGCGAGCTTCTAGGACCTGGCGAACCCCGCCGGCGCGCCGACGAGACCCGGCGGCGAGGATGACAGCAGGAGCTGCCCGAGCGACGGCGACAGCGGCGACCCGAGCAGCGTCCGCTCGACGGCCGCCGGGTCGAGGCCGCTCGCCGTGGAGATGTCGTTCCCGTCGAGGAGGACGGCGCCGGGCCGAGCCGCCTCGGCGACGGGGACGGTCACCCGGAAGTCTCGATCCTGCCGGGCGCGCCAGGCGAGCAGGTACGTGTACGGGTTGATGACGCCGTCGTAGCCGAGACCGAGCAGCGCCCGCGGATGGATCTCGAAGTGGAGGTGCGGAACGCCCCCGGCCGCGCCGGACGCTCCGACGAAGCCGAGCACGTCCCCCGTCTGGACGCGCGCGCCGGCGGCGGCCAGCGGCGAGTACGCGGACAGGTGCGCGTAGTAGTACTCGTTGCCCTGGTCGTCGCGAAGCCAGAGCCGGTGGCCGCCGAGGCGATTCCAGCCAACGAGGAAGAGCGTGCCGTCGGTCGCGGCGAGCACGGGCGCGCCGAGCGGCGCGAACACGTCGTTGCCGTGATGCCAGATCGTGTCTGCGCGCGGCGCCGCGAAGTCGTCCGAGAACCCGGACTGACCGTACACGGGGAAGACGAAGCCCTCGCCCGTGATGTCGGGCTGCACGTCGGCGGGAGGATGGCGGACGATCGCCGGCGGCCCGCCGTGCGCCCCCGGCGGCGGCGCGTCCGGCTCGCGCTCGCCGGAAGCCGCGGACGCGCCGGGGCTCCCGCCCTGCTCCGGCGTCGCCTCCTCCTCCGCCTCTTCCTCCGCCTCCTCCGGGGCAGCCGGAGAGCCCGGAGCGGGAGGTTCACCCCGGACCGCCGCCTCGGCGTAGCCGAGGATGATCTCCGACCCTGCGGGCAGCCCGGCACGCGCCGAGGTGAGGTAGACGTGCAGCGCGGCGACGAAGCCTCGGTACCCGGGCCCGTCGCCGTCCTCGTGCTGGACGGCCTGCTCGAGGGCGACGGCGTACCCGATCTCGCCGAGCTCGATGCGCCCGTTCGCGGAGGGTGCGACCTGGGTGCCGAGGACGGTCAACCCCTCGAGCCGGGATCCGCTGAAGTTCCCCGTGGGGTCGCCGCTGGCGAGCGCCTCGGCCCGGACGACCACCCGGTCGAGCGTGACGGCGCCCCCGAGCAGGGAGATGCCGTTCAGCTCTCCCGAGGCGACGGCGTGGGGAGCCGCGCCCGGGCCCGTCTGCGCACGAGCCACGCCGCCCGCCACCAGCACGCTCTCGCCGAACGCGTAGCCGGCGACGGTCTCGGTCGCGGTCGGGGGCGCCGACACGGTCCCGGCGCTCACGTCCGCCTGGCCCGGCACCTTGACGATTACGGCGATCGCGGTCGCTGACGCGCGCTCCGAGCTGGGAGCGGCGAGCGCGACAGCCGCCGCGACTCCGGCGGCGACTGCGGCGAGCACGAGGGCCACGAAGCGCGCGCGCACGGCCTCTGAGGGTAGCGGCCGTCTCGGCGTCGCGGTGGCCGGAACCGTCCTGCTGTGCTATCCGTTCCCGGAGGAAGCACCCATTCAGAAAGGAAGAGCCTCGATGGCACGACCCGACGCCGGCACCCTGCCCCTCATCCAGGGGCTCCTGAGCGAGCAGCGAACGTTCCCGCCGCCGGAGAGCTTCCGGCGCGGGGCGATCATCGCGGACGACGCCGTGTATCGGGAGGCGGACGAGGACTTCGACGCCTTCTGGGCGCGCCTCGCTCGCGAGTTCGTCGAGTGGTTCACTCCGCCGACCAAGTGCCTCGAGTGGGATCCGCCGCACAGCTCCTGGTTTGGCGACGGCGTCCTGAACGTCTCCTGGAACTGCCTCGACAAGCAGATCGCAGCCGGCCGCGCCGACAAGGTCGCCTACCACTGGGTGGCGGAGCCGCCGGGGGAGACGCGCGACGTCACCTTCGCCGAACTCCGTCGAGAGGTCTGCCGGCTGGCGAACGCGCTCAAGGCGCTTGGCATCCGGCGCGGCGACCGGGTCGGGATCTACATGGGCATGATCCCCGAGCTGCCGATCGCGATGCTCGCCTGCGCGAGGATCGGGGCGCCGCACATCGTCGTGTTCGGCGGCTTCTCGGCGGACTCGCTCGCAGAGCGGCTGCGCGACTCCGGAGCGCGCCTGCTGATCACCCAGGACGAGGGCTGGCGGAAGGGCGCCAAGGTGCCTCTCAAGGCCAACGCCGACCACGCCGTGGCGGACACGCCCGACGTCGAGCGCGTCGTCGTCTTCCAGCGCACCGGAAGCCCCGTTCCCTGGAGCGCGGAGCGCGACCTCTGGTGGCACGACGTCGTCGCAGACGCCCCGGACGCGTGCGAGCCCGAGCACATGGGCGCGGAGGACACGCTCTTCCTGCTGCATACGTCGGGCTCGACGGCGAAGCCCAAGGGAGCGCTGCACACAAGCGGCGGCTACCTCCTCCATGCCTCGGTCACGCACAAGTGGATCTTCGACATCCACGAGGACTCGGTCTGGTGGTGCGCAGCCGACATCGGCTGGGTGACGGGGCACTCGTACATCGTCTACGGGCCGCTCAACAACGGAGCGACCGGCGTCCTCTACGAGGGCGACCCCGCCTATCCCGACTGGGACCGCCACTGGGAGATCGTCGAGCGCTACGGCGTCACGTCGTACTACACGGCCCCGACGCTCATCCGGTCGTTCGTCAAGATGGGGCCCGACTACCCCGAGCGGCACGACCTGTCGTCGCTGCGGGTTCTCGGCACGGTCGGCGAGCCCATCAACCCGGAGGCCTGGCTCTGGTACTGGAAGGTGATCGGCCAGGAGCGGTGCCCGGTCGTCGATACCTGCTGGCAGACCGAGACCGGAGGGATCCTGATCACGCCGCTGCCGGGCGTCGTCACGGCCAAGCCGGGCTCTGCGACGATCCCGTTCCCCGGGATCCAGGCCGAGATCGTCGACGACCAGGGGAGCCCGGTGCCGCCCGGCACC
>CAZCIJ010000155.1:0-7655 GCA_964498265.1 uncultured Gaiellales bacterium
TGCCTCGACGATGTGGCGGCCGACTTCCCCGAGATGCCGGTCATCCTCGCGCACCCGTCGTTCCCCTGGCAGGACGAGGCGCTGTCGGTCGCGCTCCACAAGCCGCAGGTCTACATCGATCTGTCGGGCTGGTCGCCCAAGTACTTCCCCCAGCAGCTCGTCCAGTACGCGAACACCCTCCTCAAGCACAAGGTCCTGTTCGGGAGCGACTATCCGGCCCTCACGCCGGACCGCTGGCTCCGCGACTTCGAGGAGCTGCCCATCAAGCCCGAGGTACGGCCCTTGATCCTCAAGGACAACGCCGCCGCGCTCCTCGGCCTGAGCTGACGATGGACACGAGCTTCGCGACGCTGTGGGAGCACGTGGCGCAGGCGCTGCCGGACAGGCGGGCCGCCTCGCAGCGGGGACGCAGCGTGACGTACGCCCAGCTCGACGAGGGCGCCGCGCGCCTCGCGAGCGCCTGGGCCGAGGCCGGCGTCGGGAACGGTTCGAAGGTCGCCTGCTACCTCTTCAACTGCGTCGAGTACCTCGAGTCCGTGTACGCGGCGTTCAAGCTGAGCGCGATCCCGGTCAACGTCAACTACCGCTACCAGGAGCGTGAGCTGCTCCAGCTCCTCGACGACGCCGGCGCCGACGTGCTCGTGTTCCACGCCTCGCTGGCCGAGCGCGTCGCGGAGGCCGTCAGGGAGCTCCCGAGCCTGCGCATGGTCGTCCAGGTCGGCGTCGAGCAGGACCCGCTCCCGGGCGCGGTCCCGCTCGATGACCTTCGGGCGACTTACGGCGCGGTGGCGCCCGCCGAGCGAAGCGGCGCCGACGAGCTGTTCATGTACACGGGCGGAACGACGGGGATGCCGAAGGGCGTGATCTGGCGCCATCGCGACCTCTTCGGCTCCCTCGCCTACCAGACCTACGAGGTCCTCGGCGTCGAGATCCCACGCGACCCGGCGGAAGCGGGCAGGGTCGCCCGCGACGTCGCCGAGGCGGGCAAATCCCCGACGACGCTGCCCGTCGCCCCGCTCATGCACGCGACCGCGCTCTTCGGATCGATGGCCACGCTCCTCGTCGGCGGGACCGTCGTGTTCGCCCCCGGCCGATCCCTGGATCCACCGTGCGTCTGGGAGACCGTCGAGCGCGAGGGGGTAACGCGGATGACGATCGCCGGCGACGCGATCGCGCGCCCTCTCGTCGAGGAGCTCGAGCAGGCAGAGGCGCGGGGCCGCCCGTACCGGATCGACACGCTCGAGTCGATGGTGAGCTCGGGAGTGGCCTGGAGCGACGAGGTCAAGGCCGCCCTGCTCACGCGGCATCCGATGCTGCTGCTCGAGATCCTCGCCTCGAGCGAGGGCGGACCCTACGCCTATGCGAGCACGACGAAGCTCTCCGATCTGCCGACGCGCTTCCTGCCTACGCCGGGAACGAAGGTCTTCGACGAGCGCGGCGAGGAGGTCGCACCGGGCTCCGGCCGCATCGGCACGCTCGCCTTCAGCGGCCCCATGCCGGTGGGGTACTACCGGGATCCCGAGAAGACCGCACGGGTCTTCCGCACGTTGCACGGGAGGCGCTACGTCATGCCCGGAGACCTCGTCACGGTCGCGGAGGACGGGTCGATCGTCTTCCTCGGGCGCGGCGCGACCGTCATCAACTCGGGCGGCGAGAAGGTGTATCCGGCCGAGGTCGAGCAAGCGCTTCTCTCCCACGCGGCCGTCCTCGACTGCGCGGTGGTCGGAACCCCGGACGAGCGCTGGGGCGAGACGGTCACGGCGGTGGTCGTGCTCTCGTCCACGACGCCGGCGGCCGAGCTCCAGGATCACGTGGGACGCCAGCTTGCCGGCTACAAGAAGCCTCGGAGCGTAATCGTCGTCGACAGGCTGCCCAGAGGGCCGAACGGCAAGGTCGACCTCGGAGCGGTCCGAGCCCTCGCTTCCGAGTCCAGACGTTTGATCGGAGCGTCCGATCAAACGTCGCGCTAGCACCGCCGCAAGCGGCCGCGGCCCGCTCCTTCGTCGCGGGTCTGCCGGCGAGGGTCACGCGCGACATCACGCAGAGTCTCCCGGCACCGCGCGGCCGGACACCCGAGCGCGGCGCGTACGCCAAACAGTGCTTCGCGGTAGGCTCGTGTGAGCGCGCGCGGTCCGGCGCGCGGATCGCCTTGTCATGCGACGGAGCGAGGAGGAGATCGTGACGGAGAGTTCCGCAGCGATCGGCGAGGAACGTGCCGCGAGCGAGATGCTCGAGTTCGCCGGCGGAGCGGTGCACCTGCTCCGCGGCGGGGAGGGACCGCCGCTGCTCTTCCTCCACGGGGCCGGCGTCGCCGGCGCGTGGCTGCCTCTGCACCAGCTGCTGAGCGAGCGCTTCGAGGTCTTCGGCCCCGATCATCCAGGCTTCGGGAAGTCGGACGAGCTCCCGCTCGTCGAAGGGATCGACGACCTCGTCTACCACTACCTCGAGCTCATGGATCGGCTCGGGCTCGAGCGCGCCGCGGTCGTCGGGGCGTCCTTCGGAGGCTGGCTGGCGGCAGAGCTTGCCGTCCATTCCCCCCACCGGATCGACGAGCTGGTCCTCGTCGCCCCAGTGGGCCTGCGCATGCCCGAGCATCCGTTCGCCGACCCGTTCATCATGACGCCCGACCAGAAGCTCGACGCGCTCTTCTACGATCGGTCGTTCGCGGCCCAGCTGTTCCCCGCCGAGCCGGACGTCGACTTCATCCTCGACGCGTATCGAGACGACACGGCCTTCGCCCGCTTCGCCTGGCACCCGTTCATGAACGACCCGAAGCTCGAGCGTCGCCTCGGACGGATCACGGCGCCGACGCTCGTCGTCTGCCCGGCCGACGACCGGATCGTTCCCCGAGCCCACTGCGACCGCTACGTCGAGCGGATTCCCAACGCCCGGCTCGAGGTCATCGACCGGGCGGGACACGCCGTCTTCCTCGAGGATCCGAAGCGCGTCGCGGACCTCGTCCTCGCCTTCCTGGAGCAGAAGGACAGGACCGGATCGGAGGCACGCCGATGAAGTTCAACTTCTTCCACTTGATGCCGTACCCGTACCTGCCGGAGGACTTCGACGAGAGGTTCCCGTCCCCGTCGCTCACCTTCCCCAACCGCTACTTCGATCCGGATCGCGGGCACGAGCTCTACCACCGCTACCTCAACGAGCTCGAGTACGCCGACAAGCTGGGTTTCGACGGCATCTGCGTCAACGAGCACCACCAGACCGCCTACGGCCTCATGCCCTCGCCGAACATCATGGCGGCGGCGCTCGCGCGCCGAACCAGCCGAGCCAGGATCATGGTGCTCGGCAACGCGATCGGTCTGCGCGACCATCCGCTGCGCGTGGCGGAGGAGATCAGCATGATCGACCATCTCTGCGACGGCCGTCTCGACCAGGGCTTCGTGCGCGGCATCGGCTGGGAGTACTTCGGGCACAGCGTCAACCCCACTCGCTCGCGCGATCGCTTCAACGAGGCGCACGACCTCCTCATCAAGGCGTGGACGACGGGCGAGCCCTTCCAGTGGTACGGCGACAACTACGAGTTCCGCTACGTCAACATCTGGCCGCGCCCCTTGCAGAAGCCCTATCCGCCGATCTTCATCCCAGGCGCGGGCTCGACCGAGACCATGCGCTTCTGCGCCGAGCACCGCTACGCCTACATGAGCGTGTACGCGCCCACACGGGTCGTCAAGCGCTGGTTCGACGGCTACCGCGACGCGGCTGCCGAGCTCGACTACGAGCCCGACCCCGAGAAGCTCGTGCTCGCCATCCCGATGTTCCTCGCCGAGACGGACGACAAGGCCGTCGCCGAGGCCCGCGAGCCGGTCGAATGGCTCTTCCACAAGGGGCTCAAGCAAGGGATCGAGATCGTCCTCCCACCCGGATACATGTCCGTCTCCTCACTTGGAGGCGTGCTCCGAAGCGGGCTGAAGCTGTTCCCCGAGACGAGCTACCAGGAGCTGCTCGAGGGGGGCTACGTCCTGGTCGGAAGCCCGAGCACGATCGGCGAGAGGATCGAGCAGCTTCGGCAGGAGCTCGGCTTCGGCGCGATGAACCTCCTCATATCGATCGGGAGCATCACCAGCGAGCAGACCGCTCGGAGCATGGAGCTCTTCGCATCCGAGGTGATGCCGCACTTCCGAGCCGAGAGAGCCGGCGCAGCCGCGGCGGCAGGCTGACGCTCGCCGACCTGACGCTCGCCGACCTCTATCCGTGCGTGAAGAAGGGAACGGCGTCGTAGAAGTAGCGACTGAGGGCGGGATCGAGAATGTCGGCGTCGCCCGGCACGCTCTGCTCGAGCTCGAGGCGCCCGAACCGTCCACGGAAGTACGCGAGCGGCTCTCCGTCGAAGCGCTCCGCCCGCCGCACGACGGCGAGGAAGACGCTGTGCGTGCCTCCGGAGACCTCCTCGGCGACGCCGCACTCCAGGTGCGCGAGCGCTCCGTCCAGCAGGGGATTGCCGACCCCGCGCCGGCGGAAGGCGACGCCTGCGAACTTGTCGCGCTCGCTCGAGGCGAAGCGTACGGCGAGATCGCCCTGCCCCTCGCTCAGGATGTTCACGGCGAAGGACCCGCTGCTCGCGATCGCGGCCTGCGTCCTCGAGATGCGATTGAGGCACACGAGCATCATCGGCGGCTCCAGCGACAGCGAGGACACGGCGTTCGCGGTCACGCCGTAGTCGCTGCCGTTCGCCCGGGTCGTGATGATCGTGACGCCGCTCGCGAAGTGGCCGATCACCTCCCGGAAGACCTCCGCGTCGCAGGCCGTCGGCTCACCCCCGACCCGGGCGCCCGGATCGGTGCCCGCGCGCCGTGCCTGCGAGGAGCCCGCGCTAGCCATCCCGTGCTCAGAGTCTAGAGGCTCGAGGCGGTCTCACTCGTCGCGGCTGCCCGACCGCAGGCTCCGCAGGGTCTCGAGCTCGAGCCGGCTAGGGGGATCGGTTCGCTCGAGCGGCTCGCGCACGCGGAGCTCCCAGCCCGTTGCCGCACGCACGTCGCCCACGTCCACCCCGGGATGGACGGCAGCGAGCTCGAGCTCCCCGTCCGCAGCCGCGCGCAGCACGCCGAGGTCGGTGATCACCACCGTCGGGCCGGCGCCAGGAAAGCCGAGCGCGGAGCGCGGCGTCTCCGGCGTCCCGTGACCCACCGACGTGACGAAGTCGAGGCGCTCGACGAATGCCCGCTGCGAGTGGCGGAGCATGACGATGACGTCGCGCGAGGTCGCGGCGATCTCGGGCGCGCCGCCGGCTCCCGGCAGACGCACCTTCGGGTGCTCGTAGGCGCCGATCACGGTCGTGTTGATGTTCGCGAAGCGGTCGATCTGAGCCGCGCCGAGGAAGCCGACGTCGATGCGGCCGCCGCCGATCCAGTAGTTGAACATCTCGGGAACCGAGACGAGCTCGTCGGCCGTCGCAGCCAGGTCGTCGTCTCCGATCGACAGCGGCAGCCGGAGAGGCTTCGCTCCGATCGCTCCCGACTCGTACACGAGCACGCACTCGGGCGCGTGCAAGCGGCGCGCCAGGTTGGCGGCGGCGTTCGGCGGACCCACGCCGACCAGGCACACCTGACCGTCTCGCAGCTCGCGCGCCGCGTTGACCGTCATGATCTCGTCCGGCGCCGGAGGAGCGAACGTCACGACGAGGTTCCCGCAGGGGAGACGGCCTCGGCGTCCGACCTCTCGAGCACGTTCTCCCGCATCCACTCCCTGAAGCGCTCACGGTCCCGGGAGATCGCGTCCCATGCGGCGTAGAACTCGTTGTCGCGGACCGAGTAGCCGGCGGCGTATGCAGGCCAGGAGCCCCCTGGGACGACGGCCACCGCGTCGAGAACCCACGCCGGGAGCACGACCGCGTACGAGCGCGGCTCGAGCGCGGGCACGATCTCCTCGACCGTCACGATGGCGCGAGAGGCAGCGAGGACCGCCTCCTTCTGGACCCCGCTCAAGCCCCAGAGCATCACGTTGCCGCGCCTGTCGGCCTGTTGCGCATGGATGATCGCAACGTCGGGATTGAGCGCGCGGACGGCGGTCAGCCGCTGCCCCGTGAACGGGCAGTCGACGAACGCGACGGACGCGTTCTTGGCCGCGAGGTCCGTCCCCGCGTAGCCACGGAGGATCGAGAACGGAAGCCTTGCCGCGCCCGCCGCGTAGGCATTGGCCATCCCCGCGTGCGAGTGCTCGACCACCTCGAGCGGTCGAGGCCAGCCGCGCTCGACGGCGTCCCGGAAGCGATGGAGCGAGCCGACTCCCGGGTTCCCCCCGTACGAGAAGACGAGGCGCGCCGCGCACCCCATCCCGATCATCTGGTCGTAGACAACGTCGGGCGTCATCCGCATGAGCGTGAGGTCGGTGCGCCCCTGCCGGATGATCTCGTGGCCGGCAGCGAAGGGGATCAGGTGCGTGAAGCCTTCGAGCGCGACCGAGGCTCCATCGCGAACATGCGCAGCAACCGCCTCGGCGAGCGGCATCACGCTGACGGATGTGGGTCTAGGGCTCATGTTCGCTACGCATACAGCTGTGCGCTGCACGTATAGAGTTGCCGAAAATGCCTCCGGTCGCCGCGGAGAAGAAGCAGTACCTCCAGTCGCTCGAGCGCGGAATGGCGGTGATCCAGGTCTTCTCCCGCGACCATCCAGCGCTCACGCTCAGCGAGGTGGCCCGGCTCACCGGGATCACGCGGGCGACAGCGAGGCGAATCCTCCTGACCCTGGAGAGGCTCGGCCACGTCCGCTCGGACGGACGCCATTTCTCGTTGACACCGCGCGTGTTGTCGCTGGGCTGGGCGTATCTCTCCTCGCTCAACCTGTGGGAGCTGGCCCAGCCTCTCATGGAGGATCTCGCCCGGCAAACCAAGGAGTCGTGCTCCGCTGCGGCGCTCGACCTGCCCGACATCGTGTACATCGCGCGAGTGCCCACACGGCGAATCATGAGCATCACGCTCGGGGTGGGCACGCGGCTGCCCGCCCACGCGACCTCCATGGGGCGCGTGCTGCTCGCCGACCTGCCGCGCGACGAGCTCGAGCGCTTCCTGAGCGAGACGCCGCTCCGGCGCTTGACCGAGCGAACGATCACGGATCCCGGGCTGCTCGAGGAGGCGCTCGAGGAGGTACGGGCGCAGGGCTGGGCGCTCGTCGACGAGGAGCTCGAGATCGGCTTGCGCTCGATCGCGGCGCCCATCCGAGGCGCCGACGGGCGCGTCGTTGCCGCCATGAACCTCTCGGCCGCCGCTCCTCGAGTCTCGGTCGCAGAGCTCCGAACCCGCTTCCTTCCCGAGCTGCTCCAGACGGCGGAGCTCATCTCCACCAGCCTCATCCGCGGGTCGCCTGCCGGTGCCAACCGTCTCTAGGGACTCCCGGGTGCGCTTCCCGGGCACGAGGTCCCGCCCGTGGAGCGCGCGGAGACCGCTCCCCGCACGGGAACGTACGACGCCTCGACGAGCGTGTCAAGCGCCGGATCCCGGCAGGGCATTCGCGCTTGACACGGCCGACGCGCCAGAAGTACGGTTCGCGAAACGTACTGCTGTTCGCTAAGCGAACGTCAGGGCCTGTCCGGAAAGTGGCGGCGGTGGATGACACGGGGCACGTGCCGCGAGGCAAGGACACAGGGAGCGCCCATATGCAGGTCATATGGGCGCGACCGAGGACGCCGCATCGCGGCGCGTGACGCGT
>CAZCIJ010000156.1:0-7637 GCA_964498265.1 uncultured Gaiellales bacterium
GCCGCCGCGCGCGAGCTGCTCGCGTCGGTGGCGGGGTCTGACGCCGGCGTCAGACCCCGAGGTCAGACCCCGTCCCGAAAGGCCTCCCCCGAAGCCTCCGGGCCGGAGAGCCTCTGATGCCCCGGGCGCTCCTGTCTGTGTTCGACAAGAGCGGAGTTGCCACCTTCGCCCGAGGCCTCGCAGACCTCGGCTTCGAGCTCGTCTCCTCCGGCGGCACCGCCCGCGCGCTCGCAGACGCGGGTCTCGAGGTGACGACGGTCGACCAGATCACGGGCGTTCCCGAGATGCTCGACCACCGCGTCGTCACGCTCCACCCAAAGATCCACGGGGGAATCCTCGCCGACCGTGACAGGAAGGCGCACCGCGCCGACCTCGAGCGTCACGGCATCGACCCGTTCGACCTCGTCGCCGTGAACCTCTATCCGTTCCCGGAGCGTCCCGGGATCGAGACCATCGACGTCGGCGGGCCCGCGCTCATCCGGGCCGCCGCCAAGAATCACGCCTGGGTCGCAGTCGTGACGAGCCCGTCCCAGTACGAGACCGTGCTGGCGGAGCTCAGGGCCACGGGGACCGTCGGGGACGACACCCGCCGGCGGCTTGCGGAAGAGGCGTTCGCGCGCACAGCGTCCTACGACGCCGCGATCGTCAGCTGGCTGGAGGCGGGCGAGCCTCTGCCGAGCCGTCTCGTCCTCCCGCTGGAACGGACGGGCGACGAGCTCCGCTACGGGGAGAACCCGCATCAGCACGCCGCGCGCTACCGCCTCGCGGGGCAGAGCAGCTGGTGGGACGGCGTCCGCCGGCACTCGGGCATCGCGCTCTCGTACCTGAACTACTACGACGCGGAGGCCGCCTGGCAGCTCGTCCACGACTTGGGCGACCGCCCGGCCTGCGCGATCGTCAAGCACGCCAACCCATGCGGGGTCGCCGTCTCGAGCCTGCTCGCGGAGGCGTACCGGCGCGCTCTCGAGTGCGACGAGCGCTCGGCGTTCGGCGGTATCGCCGCTGTCAACCGGCCTTTGGACGAGGCGGCCGCGCGCGCGATGGCGGCCGGCCCTCAGGCGGACGTGGTCGTCGCCCCCGCGTACGAGGCGGGAACGGTCGAGGCGCTCGCGGCCCGGAGGGCCAACACGCGCGTCCTCGAGGCCCCGGCACCGACCCGGGAGCACCTCGACCTGCGTCAGATCTCAGGTGGATTCCTCGTCCAGGAGCCGCACCGGTTCGACAGGGGTCGCGCCGAGTGGCGGGTCGTCACGCGATCGGCGCCGACCGACGCCCAGTGGCGAGACGCCGAGCTCGCGTGGCGCGTCTGCGGCCACGTGAAGTCGAACGCGATCGTCCTGGTCAAGGACGAGCAGGCAGTGGGCATCGGCGCAGGCCAGCAGAACCGGGTCGAGGCGGGCGAGATCGCCGCGAGGAAGGCCGCCGGGCGCGCCTCGGGCGGCGCCTGCGCGAGCGACGCCTTCTACCCGTTTCCCGACGGCGTCGAGGCCGCCGCGGCGGCCGGCGTCGCCGTCGTCATCCAGCCCGGCGGCGCGCTGCGCGACGCGGAGGTCATCGCGCGGGCGGACGAGCTCGGGCTGGCGATGGTCCTCACGGGCGAGCGCCACTTCCTGCACTGACGGGCTTGCCTCCGGCACGCCTCGAAGCGACCGTCTCGAACGCCGCGACGTAGTCGGCGACCATGCGCTGCGCGGAGAACCGCTCCTCCACGTAGCGGCGGCACTCCATCGGCTCGAGCCGATCCGCCTCGCCGACGGCCTCCGCCATGTCCAGGTGATCGTCCACGATGACCCCCGAGACGCCGTTCTCGATCACCTCCGGGACGGCGCCCCATCGTGTCGCGACGACGGGCGTGCCGCACGCCATCGACTCGATCATGACGAGCCCGAACGGCTCTTCCCACGAGATTGGAAAGAGGGTGACGCGAGCGTTCTGGAGCAGGTCGACCTTCTCCTCGTGCGAGACCTCGCCCAGGTACTCGATCCCCCACCCGAGGTTCGGGCGCACGTGGGTCTCGAAGTACTCCTTCTCGGCGGGCTCGCGCATCTTCCCCGCGATCTTCAGCGGGAGCTCGGCCCGTTTCGCGACCTCGATCGCCCGGTGCGCACCCTTGTCCTCGGTCATCCGTCCGAGGAAGAGCAGGTAGTCGCCCCGGTGCGGGTAGACGGGGTAGGCATCGAGATCGAGGGCGTTCGGGCAGTTGGCGACCCACGGGAGATCGGGCCTCGGCTTGCGCTGGTTCAGCGAGAGCGAGACGAGCCCGAGGCCGCGGACGGTGCGCGCGATCTGCGCGTAGATCTCCCCCGCCTCGCCGTCGAGGGGCCCGTGAACCGTGTGCAGCACGGGTGTCTCGACCCCGCCGGCGAGCGCCGCTGCGGCCGGTCCCGAGTGATCGTTGACGATGTCGAACTCCGCGGCGCGCTCGTAGCACGCCAGGGCATGGTGGAGCTCGGGCAGCGTGAGGCCGATCCTCTCCGACGGCGCGGCGTCGTAGACCGAGACGAGGCGAGCCTTGGATCGGGAGTCCCCGGACGCGAAGAGCGTCACGTCGTGGCCTGCGTCGACGAGACCGTCGGCGAGCAGCGACACGACCCATTCGATGCCCCCGTAGCCCGTCGGCGGCACCGGGAACCAGACCGGACCGAGAATCGCGACGCGCATCGCAGACCCCTAGACGTGTGATCGGAAAGCCCGATCAAACGTCGCGTTAGCACCGCCGCAGCAGCCCAGGCGGCCGCTGCGGCGCAGGATCTCGTCGCGGGCCGCGAAGCGGCCCCGTGTATGGAGACGATCGATCGATCTCTCGATCAATCGCCTAGGCCTCCTCGACGGTGACGGCGCCGTCCTCGAGGCGGACCTCCCACGGGCGCCCGAAGGCTCGCACGCCGGTGAGGCGGAGGGTCCCGGCCCAGGAGGGCAGGTCGATCGGCGCCCCGGAGACGAGCGTGTGGCGGTACCGGTCCGGCTCCAGCCCGAGCAGCAGCTGCAGCAGGAGAACGGGAGTCCCCGCCGCCCAGGCCTGGGGCCGCGACGCGGTCGGGTAGGCGATGGGGAACGGGGTCTCCGTGCGCGCGAAGCCGGCGAACACCTCCGGCAGCTGATAGTCGAAATGCACGCTCGCCTCGATCATACGACGAAGGATCCGATGCGCCTCGGGCCAGCGCTCGTACCGCGCGAGACCCCAGGCGATGAGGGAGTTGTCGTGCGGCCACACCGTGCCGTTGTGGTACTCGAGCGGGTTGAAGCCGGCGTCTCCCGTCGACATCGTCCGGACGCCCCACCCGGACCACAGCTCCTCGCCCATGAGCTCGTCCACGACGGCATCGACCCGCTCCGGCGGAACGATGCCGCTCCACAGCAGATGCCCCATGTTGGAGCAGAGCGAGTCGACCGGCCGCTTCTCGCCGTCGAGTGCCAGCGCGTAGTAGCC
The DNA here is from genome assembly GCA_964498265.1 of uncultured Gaiellales bacterium. GTDB lineage: Bacteria > Actinomycetota > Thermoleophilia > Gaiellales > Gaiellaceae > CAZCIJ01. The sequence goes on from CAZCIJ010000156.1 coordinate 3,431, forward strand.
GCCGCGCCGCTCGATCCAGAAGGTGTCGTTGAAGCGCTGATAGAGGTCGGCCGCCTCCCGCTCGAGCCGATCGGCCAGCTCGCGATCGCGCCAGACCTCTCGGGCAAGCTCCGCCGTTCGAAGCTTCGCGACGTAGACGTAGCCCTGCACCTCGGCGGGAGCGATGGGCGCCCGGGCGAGCGCACCGTCGGCGAACTTCATCGAGATGCCCGAGTCCTTCCAGGACTGGTTGTCGAGGCCCTTCGAGGAGCGCTTCCGGTACTCGACGAAGCCGTCGTCGTCGAGGTCGCCGTAGCGCTCGATCCACTCGAGCGCGCGCGTGGCCGGCTCTCGGAGATCGCGAACGAGCCCGGCGTCGTCCGTCCAGCGCCAGACCTCGGAGAGCAGGATGAGATAGAGGGGCGTGGCATCGACGGTGCCGTAGTAGCGCGGGAACCAGGTGAGGGCGGCACGGCCGTTTCGCACCTCGTGGACGATCTTCCCCGGCTCCGCGTCGGTCTCAGGGTCGTCCGCGACGGCCTGCAGCTGCGCGAGCGTCCGCAGCGCGCTCTGAGCAAGCTCGGGCCCGAAGAGGAGCGTCTGCAGGCACGTAATGAGGGTGTCGCGGCCGAACACGGCCATGAACCACGGCATTCCCGCGGCCGGAAGCTGCGTCTGCGGCTCCGTTCCCCGCATCCGCAACGACGCCAGATCCGAGACCGACCTCGAGAAGGAGCGCTCGAGGTCGTTCCAGGAGGCCCGAAGCTGGGGCACCCGCAGCTGCCAGGCGGCCAGCGACTCCTGCACCCGCTCGAGCTCGTCGCCGAAGTGCCGCTCTGCGAGTCGCGGGAGGATCAGCTCCCCGTCCAGCGAGGGAATCACGTCGACCCGCAGGTGCCAGCGCTCCCGGGGCGCGAGCCGGATGCCATAGCGGACGGCGCCGCTCTCGACCTCGCCGCGCTCGGTCAGCGCAACCTGCGTGCGCCCCTCGACGTCGGCTGGCGCGCTGAAGACGAAGGCGTTGTCCTCCTCGTCGAAGAAGGCCTGTACGAGCGGCGGAAGCTGAGCGCGCTCTGGATTGCCCAGCGCGAAGTCGAAGTCCTTGACGGCGAAGATGTCCGCGAAGTCGCTGCCGAGCTCGAGCGCCAGCTCGAATTCGAGCGGCCGCGTCGAGTGGTTCACGACGATGACGTGGTCCTGCATGGCGTCGCCCACGAAGCGCCGGCGCGCGATCGACAGCTCGTCCTGGTGCAGGCCCCCGACTGGAGGGTTGCGAAGGAACCAGGCAGCCGAGTAGTACTCGACCTTCCCGTAGGAGAGCAGAAGCGGCCTGCCGCCGTTGATGGTGAGCCGCAGGCGCGACAGGAAGCGCGTGTCGGAGTCGAAGAACCCCGTCGTCGGCTCCGTGAGATCGCCGAGCTCGTCGCAGACGCAGAAGGTCGAGCCCTCGAGGATCGTGATCTGCATCGTGGCTGAAGGCCCAGAGGCTGACGAATTGCGATGCTCCCGGGGCGCTTCCCGGGCCGGCCGTGCGCCCTCGAAGCCTAGACGTTCGATCGGAAAGTCCGATCAAACGTCGCGATACCACCGCAGCGGCCCAGAGGGCCGCTGCGGCATGGTAAGTGGGACGGCCATGCCGTAGTGGCCGCGAAGCGGCCACACAGCCAATATCCTCTAGCGCCGAGCGATGAAGGTCGGAGTCGCAAGGGACGCGGCTGCCGGCGAGCGACGAGTCGCGCTCGTGCCCGACGCCGCCCGACGGCTCGAGAACGCCGGCATGGAGCTCCTGGTCGAGCGGGGCGCTGGCGCGGCTGCGTCGTTTCCGGATGCTGCCTACGAGGAGGCGGGGGCCCGCCTGGTCGCCGATGCCTCGACCCTTCACGCCGAGGCCGAGCTGGTCGCCAGGGTGCAGAAGCCGGGCGACGCGGAGATCGCGCTCCTGCGCGAGGGACAAGCCCTCGTGGCGTTCCTCGCCCCCCTCGTGAACCCGGACCTGGTGCAGCGCATCGCGGAGCGCGGAGCGACGGCGTTCTCGATGGACGCCATCCCCCGCATCTCCCGCGCGCAGACGATGGACGCGCTCTCGTCGCAGGCGACGATCGCCGGCTACAAGGCCGTCCTGCTCGCGGCCTCGCACCTGCCTCGGCTCTTTCCCATGCTCACCACCGCGGCGGGCACGATCCGGCCGGCCAAGGTGCTCGTCCTCGGCGCGGGAGTGGCCGGGCTCCAGGCAATCGCGAGCTCGCGCCGCCTGGGCGCCATCGTCAGCGCCTTCGACACGCGGCCCGTCGTCCGCGAGCAGGTCGAGAGCATCGGCGCTGCGTTCCTCGAGCTGGAGGTCGAGGGAGGCGAGACGGCCGGCGGCTACGCGACCGAGCTCTCGGAGGAGCAGCACCGCCGGGAGCAGAAGCTGATCGGAGAGCACGTCGCGCAGTCGGACGCGGTGATCACGACGGCGGCGATCCCCGGCCGGCCGGCGCCGCTGCTCGTCACCGCGGATGCCGTCGCCGCGATGCGTCCCGGCTCCGTGATCGTGGATCTCGCCGCCGAGACCGGCGGCAACTGCGAGCTCACCGAGCCCGGAGAGATCGTCGAGCGAGACGGAGTCACGATCGTCGGGTTGCGCAACCTGCCCAGCACGATGCCGCAAGACGCGAGCCAGATGCTCTCTCGCAACATCGAGGCGCTGCTGCGCCACCTCGTCCGCGACGGAGAGCTCGTGCTCGACTTCGAGGACCAGATCACGCGCGAGACATGCGTCACCCACGGGGGCCGGGTGCTGCGAGAGGAGGTGCCAGCGTGAGCACGACGGCGGCCCTCATCGCCTCGCTCACGATCTTCGCCGTCGCGGTCTTCCTCGGGTTCGAGCTCATCTCCCGCGTGCCGACGCTCCTCCACACGCCGCTCATGTCGGGCACGAACGCCATCTCCGGCGTCGTCCTCGTGGGAGGGCTGCTGCTCGCCGGACTCGCCGACAGCAGGCTCGAGGAGGCCCTCGCCTTCGTGGCCATCGGCTTCGCCACGGTGAACATCGTCGGCGGATACCTCGTGACCAACCGCATGCTCGAGATGTTCAAGCGCAAGCCGGAGGACGACGACTCCGAGCGATGAGCGCTCCCCTCGCGGCTCTCTCGCAGAACGTCGTCGACCTCATGTACGTCGTCGCGGCGATCCTCTTCATCGTCGGGATGAAGATGCTCGGCTCGCCGCGCACGGCTCGCCGCGGCAACATCCTCTCGGCCGCCGGAATGCTCATCGCCGTCGGCTTCACGATCGCGCTGCCCGAGGTCGACCACTACGTCTTGATCGCCGCGGCCCTCGCCGTCGGAGTGGCGATCGGGGTCGTCGCCGCCCGTCTCGTCCGCATGACGGCGATGCCCCAGATGGTGGCCCTCTTCAACGGCCTCGGCGGAGGCGCCTCGGTCGCCGTGGCGTTCTCGGAGTGGGATCGGCTCGCGCCCGGCCGGGGAACGCTCTCCGGCGACTTCGTCGGCGCCGACCTCTTCGCCGCGCTCATCGGCTCCGTCACGTTCACAGGAAGCCTGCTGGCCTTCGGGAAGCTGCAGGAGCTCCTTCCGGGCCGGCCGGTCACCTTCCCGGCGCAGAACCTCTGGAACGCGGGGCTGATCGTGGCGATCCTCGCGTTCGCCGTCGTCGCCGGCGTCACGGAGGAGACTGCGTGGCTCTCGATCATGATCGTGCTCTCCTGTGCCTTCGGCGTGCTCTTCGTCCTCCCGATCGGCGGAGCGGACATGCCCGTCGTGATCGCCTTCCTGAACGCCTTCTCGGGCCTCGCCGCGGTCGGCACGGGGTTCGTGCTCCAGAACAATGCGCTCATCATCGGCGGAACCCTCGTCGGGGCATCGGGGACGCTCCTCACCGTGATCATGTGCCGTGCGATGAACCGGTCGATCGCCAACGTCTTCCTGGGCGCGTTCGGCGCCGTCCCGGCAGGCGCGGCGCCCTCGGGCCCCACCGACGGGGCCGTGCGCGAGACGACGGCAGACGACCTGGCGGTGATGCTGGCCTATGCGCGCCAGGTCATGATCGTGCCGGGCTACGGGCTCGCCGTCGCCCAGGCGCAGCACGCCGTCCGGGAGCTCGCGGACATCCTCGAGGAGAAGGGCGTGCAGGTGCGCTACGCGATCCATCCCGTGGCGGGCCGGATGCCGGGGCACATGAACGTGCTCCTCGCCGAGGCGGACATCCCCTACGCGCAGCTCCTCGA
>CAZCIJ010000157.1:0-7621 GCA_964498265.1 uncultured Gaiellales bacterium
GGCGTGCTGCCAGTGATGGGCCACCAGGGCGGCGATTGCGGCTCCATGACATTCGATGACGTGCGCGTACCGGCGGACCGGGTAGTGGGGCAGGTGGATCAGGGGTTCCAGGTGGCGATGTTCGGCATCTCGGAGGGGCGGATCGCCATCGCATCCAACATGGTGGGGATGTGCGAATACGCCCTGGACCGCTCGCTGGAGTACGCGGCGCAGCGGAAGACGTTCGGGAAGCCGATCGCCCACCATCAGGCGATCCAGCAGAAGCTCGCGCAGATGGCGACGAAGATCCGCGCCTCCGAGCTGCTCACGCTCGACGCGGCGCGGCGGAAGGACTCCGGCGAGCGCGCCGACCTCGAGGCGGGGATGGCGAAGCTCTTCGCCACCGAGACCGCCGAGGAGGTCGCACTCGAGTCGATGCGCATCCACGGCGGCTACGGCTACTCGCAGGAGTACCCCGTCGAGCGCCTTTATCGCGACGCGCCCCTCCTGATCCTCGGGGAAGGCTCGAACGAGATCCAGCAGCTGATCATCGCTCGGCGGCTGCTCGAGCGACACGCGACGAAGGAGAACCGATGACGGCCACCGTGGACACCGTCCCGACGGCGAGGGAGCTGATCGAGCGTGCGATCGCGCTCCGGCCGAAGCTCGTCGAGCGCCAGGCGGCGGCAGAGGAGCGCACGTACTACGACGAGGAGATGCACGAGGAGTTCAGGAGGGCCGGCTTCTACCGCATGTTCATGCCGCGCCGCTACGGCGGCTTCGAGGTGGAGGTGCCGACGTTCATGCGCGTGATCGTCGAGATCGCGCGCGGCTGCCCCTCGACGGGCTGGTGCCTCGCGCTCGGCGCCAACCACGCGCTGATGGTCGGATCCTGGTTTCCGAAGGAGACCCAGGACGAGGTGTTCGAGGGCGGCCGGTTCATCGCCGCCTCCGTCGCGGCGCCGGTCAGCGAGCCGGCGCGGAAGGTCAACGGCGGGTGGGAGTTGAGCGGGAAGGTCTCGTTCTGCTCCGGGATCCCGTACTCGACGCACTACATGGGCCAGGCGCTGACCCCGGGGGACGGGCCGGACGCGCCCGGGCCCATGCTCCTCTTCGTCGCGCCGCGCGGCGCCTGGCGCATGCTGGACGACTGGGGCGATCTGCTCGGCTTCAAGGGCTCGGGCTCGCAGAGCATCGTCTTCGAGGACGGGTTCGTCCCCGACCACTACGTGCGCGAGAGCACCTCCATGATCGACGTCGACCCCGCCACGACGCCTGGCGTCGCGCTGCACGGGAACCCGATGTACGGCGGGCGCGCGATGAGCATCTTCACGCTGTGCCTTGCCGCCGTGATGGTCGGAGCGGCGTACAACGCGCTCGACGAGTACGAGAACCAGCTCGAGCGGATGACGCCCATCCCGCCGTTGGTGAAGCGCCGGCTCGACCCGGACTTCCAGCGCTACTTCGGCGGCGCCTGGGCCAAGATCGCCACGGCCGAGGCGGCCCTGCGGAGCTGCGCCGAGCAGCACATGGAGCTGTGCGTCCGCCAGGTCGAGGAGGAGGTCCCGTACACGTACGGGGACGACATGCGGCTCGGCTGCGTCGCCCGCGAGGTGATGGTGCAGACCTGGGAGACGGTGCAGAGCGACCTCGTCCGAACGGTCGGGGCGAGCCTGCTCAAGGCGGGCGAGCGGATGGAGCGGATCTACCGCGACCTCTCGATCGGGAACGCGCACCGCAACACCGCGCTCCGCGACTGGGCCTACCGGGAGATCGCGCTCGCCCACCTCGGCCTGCCGAGCCAGACGAACCCGCTCGCGCGCCGGCCGTCCCTTCGCTCGCGCGAGCCGGTCTCGTGAGCGGCGTGCCTGAGCCCGACTGGACGGTCTGAGAGGAACGCGCAGTGGTCGCACCGCGCCACCTCACGAAGACAGAGATCGCGCTGCAGACGCTGCGCGAGCGCATCGCCTCCGGCGATCTCGCCGCCGGTTCACGTGTACGCGTCGAAGAGCTCGCGAACGAGCTCGAGATGAGCCCGACGCCGGTGCGGGAGGCGCTGCGGCTGCTGCAGGCGGACGGACTCGTGGATTATCGCGCCCACTACGGCATCGTGGTAGCGGAGCCCGCCGCCGAGCAGATCAGAGAGCTCTTCCGTCTGAGAAGCGTCCTCGAGCCGCTCGCGATCGAGCTGGCCGTGCCGAGGCTACAGCCCAGCGCTCTCGCTGCGCTCGAGCGCGCCCACGAGCAGCAGGTCGAGGCAGTGCGTTCGAACAAGGGCCGCGCCATCGCGAAGAGCAACGCCGACTGGCACTGGATCCTCTACGACGCCGCAGGCTCGCCTCTCCTGAGCGACTTCATCCGTCGACTCTGGCAGGCGTTCCCGTGGCGCACGATGTGGGCGCTCCGCGGGAGGGCCGAGCTGTCGCTCCGGCAGCACGCGGCGATGACGCGCGCGATCCGCAAGGGAGACGCGGAACGGGCCGCGAGACTGCTGCGGGAGCACATCGTGAGCGGCGAGAAGACCATGCTCACCCAGTACGACGAGGAGCGGCCGTCGCCATGAGGGTCCTCGTCACAGGGAGCTCGGGACATCTCCGCGAGGCGTTGATGCGCGTCCTCGCTCTCGATGGATGGGGCGTCGCGGGACTCGACATCCTCGACTCTCCGTGCGAGGCGCTCTACGAGCGGCGCGGCTGGAGGCTGTCTCCGAGCATCGAGCGCGCCTACGTAAACCAGCGAGCGCGACGCGACCTGGGCTGGTCGCCCCGGTACGGCTTCCGCCACGCGCTCGAGCGCCTCGACGCTGGAGAAGAGCCGCGCAGCCCCCTGGCGCTGGCGGTGGGCTCGAAGGGCTACCACGCGGTCCCGACCTGGCCGTATACGACGCGCTGATCCCCCGCCCGCTCGTTCTGGCGGCTCTACGACCGGGAGCTATGGTCCCTCATCCCGAGGAACCCTCTATGGACGAAAGGAGGACCCGTGGACGAGCCTCAACATCCGAGCCAGCAGGATCCGGATCCGCGCGGCGAGTGGCAATCGCCTGCCTACCCTCCCCCTCCCACGCAGCCGGCGCGCGACCCGTTCACCCTCGCCCTCGCCACGATCGCCGTCTTTGCCGCGATCGGCGCGCTCGTGGTTGGCGTCCTCGCGCTGATCGAGAGCCCCGAGCCGGCCGAGGAGGCGCCGCTGGGAGACGGCAGCGTCGGGACGGAGGAGCTCCAGGACGAGGCCGTGACGGCCGACAAGGTCGCCCCCGGCGCGATCAGGACGGAGGCGCTCGCCGATGGGGCGGTGAGAAGGGCCAAGCTCCGCAACGGCGCGGTCACCCCCGCCAAGGTCGTGCCCGACTCGCTGGGCGCAGGGCAGATCGACGAGTCCTCCCTCGAGCAGTTGCCCTCGGCCGAGACGGCGGACTTCGCGACCGAGGCCGGGACGGCCGAGACCGCGCTGAGCCTCGAAGGGTTCGACCCGGATGCGATCGTCCCGGAGGTGGAGACCGCCGAGGCCGTCACCGACGCGACCTCCGACGACGCGAAGGCGCAGGCAGCCGACTGCCCGTCCGGGACGACCGTGCTCTCGGGCGGAGCCTCGATCGAGACCGCAGGGAACGCGACGCTTCCGGTCGCGGTCGGAACGAGCGCGCCGACCGCCACGGGATGGTCCGCGCTCGCCTTCGAGACCGCGCCGGTGGAGGAGGACTGGAGCCTCCGCGTCGTCGCGCTCTGCGCGACGCTCGGCTAGTGCCGTGTCCACGAGTGCCACGCGGGCTGCTCGAGGCCGGCTTCGAGCGGGCGGGGCAGCGGTTCGCCCGCGCGGTCACCCGCGCCACCGTCGCCCGGCCCTGGGCCTGGCGCGCCTTCCGTCGGCCCGTCCGCGCGCTCTTCGACCACCTCGCCCCCGTGTGGGAGGCTCGAGGGGGCCCCGAAGGCCTCGTCGTGCTCGAGGCTGCCTTGCGGAGCGTGCGGACACCGCCTCGGCGTGTGCTTGACCTCGGCACGGGGACCGGGAAGGCGGCGAGAATCGTCGCCGGCGTCTTCCCCGGGGCCGAGGTCGTCGGCGCCGACGTTGCCCCAGCCATGATCGACGAGGCCCACCGGCTGCTTCCGGCCGACCTCGCGGAGCGCGTGCGCTTCGATGTCGCCGACGCGGCCGCGTTGCCCTACGAGGCCGGAGCGTTCGACCTCGTCGTCCTCCTGAACATGATCCCGTTCTTCGAGGAGCTCGCCCGTGTCACTGCGCGCGGCGGAACGGTGCTCGTCGCGTTCTCCTTCGGCCCTCAGACGCCGATCTACGTCGCGCCGGAGACACTGCGGGAGCGCCTGGGAGTGCTCGGATTCACCGAGTTCGAGGACGTCGCCGCGGGCAGCGGGACGGCGCTTCTCGCCCGGCGGAGACCCTGGGACCCGTTTCCGGGCTGCCGTGACCGTTGAGCCGAGTGCCCTGGCATCGCCTCGCGCGGGTCTACGACCGGCAGCTTCCGCTCGAGCGTGCCGCGCTCTCGGCTGCGACCGACCTCCTCGGCGCGAAGCCGGGCGAGCGCCTGCTCGACGTCGGGAGGGGCACGGGGGCGTTCCTCCGGGAGCTGGCGACCCGGGAAGAGCATCCGTGCGAAGCCGTCGGCGTCGACCTCGCCGCGGCCATGCTCGCCCGGGTCCCGCCGCTCCCCGACGGATGGCGCGTGCGGTGGGGCGACGCGACGAGCCTGCCGTTCCCGGACGGCTCGTTCGACGTCGCAGCCTGCGCCTATCTGCTCCACTTGCTCCACGAGGACGAGCGTCTGCTCGCCCTGCGGGAGCTCCACCGCGTGCTCGTGCCGGGCGGGCGCCTCGTCACGGTCACGCCGGCGCCGCCGCGTGGACGCCTCGCCCGTCCCTACAGCTGCGTCGTGCGCGGCCTGGCGGCGCTCGTGCCGGCGCTCTGCGCCGGTCTCGTGCCGCTCGATCCGAGCCGGGACCTCGCCGGCGCCGGCTTCGCCGTCGTCGCCGGCAGGCGCGTCACCGGCGGGTACCCGTCTCTGTGTCTCCTGGCTACCCGTCGATGACCGCGACGTCCCCGACCGTGACGCCGAGCTGCTCGAAGGCCCCCTGGTTGAGCTCGATGGCCGCGCGGTAGGGAACCCCTGGCTCGTAGACGGGGCAGGGGTCTGCACGGCAGGGCTCCATGTCGACGATGCGGAGGATGCGACCGTCGGCGCCGAGGAACGCGACCGAGAGCGGGATGAGCGTGTCCTTCATCCAGAAGCCGCGCCGTGAGTCGCGCGCGTACAGGAAGAGCATCCCCGCTCGCGGCGCGAGCTCGGTGCGTCCCATGAGCCCGCGCTCCCGCTCCTCGCCGCTGTCGGCAACCTCGACGTCGAGCTCGACGCGCCCAGCTCCCGTCTCGACGACGACGGTGCGGCGCTCGAGCCCGCCCGCGCAGGCCGCGAGCGTGAGCGCGAGCGCACCGACGATCAGCGCGTCCCGCATGCGACAAGGATTGCAGTGGATCCGCTCCTCGTGGCAGTGCCCGCGCAGCCGGTTCAAGGGGGGCTGCTGCGGCTGATGCGGTCGTGAGGCCGGTAGGCTCGTTTCCGTCACATGGCCCACCTCTCCGCGTCGTTCTCCGCCACCCTCCGCGTGCTCGTCCAGGACAGGCCCGGGGCGTTCGCCGACCTCGCGCGAGCGATTGGGGACACGGGCGGCTCGCTGGACGCGATCGATCTCGTCCGCGTCGAGCCCGACGTGAAGGTGCGCGACGTGACGGTCTTCGCACGCGACGCGGCGCACGTCGAGAGGATCGTTGCCGCGGTGCGCGCGGTTCCGGGGGTCGACGTCGAGCACGTCTCGGACCGCACCTTCCTGCTCCATCTCGGCGGCAAGATCGAGGTGGTGCCGAAGGCCCCGCTCAAGACTCGAGACGACCTCTCCATGGCGTACACACCCGGCGTTGCCCGCATCTGCCAGGCGATCGCCGACGACCCCGACTCGGTCTGGAACCTCACGATCAAGCGCAACAGCGTCGCCGTCGTCACCGACGGCACGGCCGTGCTCGGCCTGGGCGACATCGGGCCGGCGGCGGCTCTGCCGGTGATGGAGGGAAAGGCGATGCTGTTCAAGGAGTTCGGCGCGATCGACGCCTTCCCGGTCGCGCTCGCGACGACCGGCGTCGACGAGATCGTCTCTGCCGTCAAGGCCTTCAGCCCCGTGTTCGGGGGAATCAACCTCGAGGACATCGCGGCGCCGCGCTGCTTCGAGATCGAGGAGCGCCTGCGGGAAGAGCTGGACATCCCGGTCTTCCACGACGACCAGCACGGGACCGCCATCGTCGTCCTGGCCGCGCTCATGAACGCCTGCAAGGTCGTCGACAAGCGTCTCGACGAGCTCCGGATCGTGATCACGGGCGTCGGCGCGGCCGGGGTCGCTGTCACGAAGATCCTCACGAACGCGGGCGTGACGAACATCATCGGCTGCGACCGCCGGGGCGCCATCTTCGATGGACGAGAGGGTCTCGAGGGCGTCAAGGCGGCGTACGCGGCGGCCACAAACCCGGGGCGCTTTGCCGGCAGCGCGGACGAGGCGCTCGCCGGAGCAGACGTCTATCTCGGGCTCTCGGCCCCCGGGGCCGTGACCGCGTCCGGCATTGAGTCGATGGCCGAGCGCGCCGTCGTCTTCGCTATGGCGAATCCGACGCCCGAGATCGCGCCGGAGGACATCCCCGGGCTTGCTACCGTCGTCGCTACCGGGCGCAGCGACTACCCGAACCAGATCAACAACGTGCTCGCCTTCCCGGGCGTGTTTCGCGGCGCGCTCGACGTGCGCGCCAGCGCGATCACCGAGGGCATGAACCTCGCGGCCGCGACGGCGATCGCGTCGGTCATCGCCGAGGACGAGCTGGGCCCCGAGTACGTCATCCCGAGCGTCTTCAACCGCGACGTCGTTCCGGCCGTCGCCGCGGCGGTCGGGCAGGCGGCAGAGGAGGACGGCGTGGCCCGTCGACACCAGTCCGGGGAGTGATCGCTAGCCTTCGTCCATGGCCAGCGAGCCTCCCGTCGTCGCGATCTGGAGCGACTACATCTGACCGTTCTGCTACGTCGCCCATGAGCGGGCGACGTGGCTGCGGCACCGGTTCGGCGCCACGATCGAATGGCTGCCCTTCGACCTCCATCCCGAGTATCCGCCCGGGGGGATCTCGCGAAGCGAGCTGGAGGAGCGGTACGGGGTCGAGCGCCGGGACGGCGTTCGGCGAATGATCGAGGCGTGTGGATTCCGCTACGCGCCGCCGCCGGACGTCGTCCCGAGGTCGCGCGCGGCCCTCGAGGTGACGGAGCTCGCGCGCGACCTCGGACTCCATGAGCAGGTGCACACGCGGCTCCTCGAGGCGTACTGGTCGGAGTCGGCGAACATCGGCGAGCGCGAGACGCTGCTCGGGCTCGTGGCCGAGGCGGGCCTCGACCGCGGCGACGCCGCTGCCGCGCTCGACGAGAGCCGCTATGGGGCGCGCGTGCTTGCCTCCACCCGCGAGGCGAACGCGCTGGGCGTCAACGCGATCCCTGCGTTCGTGCTCGACTGGCGCCTGCTGCTCATCGGCGCCTACCCGCACGAGGTGTTCGAGCGCGCGTTCGCGGAGCTCGCCGCCGCGGAGGACGTGCCCTGAACCGCGTCAG
>CAZCIJ010000158.1:0-7610 GCA_964498265.1 uncultured Gaiellales bacterium
AGCCCGGTCGCGGCGGCACCGATTGCCGCACCGACGAAGCCAGCTTCCGAGATCGGCGTGTCGCGGACGCGGCTCGGGCCGAAGCGCGGGTAGAGGCCGCGCGTGGCGCCGAAGGTCCCGCCCATCGCGTTCTCCTTGCCGGGGCCCTGCCCGGCGCCCCCGGCGACGTCCTCGCCCATCACGATCACGGTCGGGTCGGCGGCCATCGCCTGCTCGAGCGCCTCGCCGATCGCGGCGGTCATCGTGAGCACACGCTCGCCGCTCATCGTGCGACGGGGTCGGCGTAGACGTCCCGAAGGATGTCGCCCGCTTCGGGCCAAGGGCTCGAGCGCGCGAACTCGACCGCCTCGTCGACGGCGCTCGCGATCGCCGTGTCGAGCCCCGCGAGGTCCGCTTCCGCCGTCGTGCCGTCAGCGAGCAGACGCGCGCGCAAGCCGGTGAGGGCATCACGCTCTCGCGCCGTCTGGCGTTCCTCGTCGTGACGGTAGGCCTCCGGGTCGCCTTCGAAGTGCCCGCGCGCGCGGTAGGTCAGCACCTCGAGCAGGCTTGGCCCCTGGCCCGCGCGGGCGCGGGTGACCGCCTCGCCGGCAGCCCGCCAGACGTCGGCAACGTCACGGCCGTCGACCGTGACGCCTGGGATGTGGTAGGCGAGCGCTCGGGTCGCGATCCGCTCGACGCTCGTCGAGTAGGCGGCCGGGGTCGACTCGGCGAAGCCGTTGTTCTCGCAGACGTAGACGAGCGGGAGCCTCCAGATCGCAGCGAGGTTCAGAGATTCGTGGAGGATGCCCTGGTTCGCCGCTCCGTCGCCGAAGAAGGCCACGGCGACGTTTGTCCGGCCGAGCACCTGCGCAGAGAGCCCGGCGCCGGTCGCGAACGCGATGCCGCCACCGACGATCGCGTTGGCTCCGGCCATACCGCGGCTGAAGTCGGCGATGTGCATCGAGCCTCCTCTCCCGCGGCAGAGGCCCGTCGTACGGCCGTAGATCTCGGCCATCATCGCTCGCAGATCGCAGCCCTTCGCGATCGCGTGGCCGTGGCCGCGGTGCGTGCTCGTGATGACGTCGGCGTCGGTGAGATGAGCGCAGACGCCGGCGGCGACGGCCTCCTGCCCGATCGAGAGGTGAACGAAGCCGGGTATCTCACCCGTTCGGAACTCGCGTGCGATGCGCTCCTCGAACGCGCGGATCGTCGCCATGGTCCGGTAGAGGTCGAGGGCAACCTCAGCGCTCGGCTCAGCCATCGGCTGGGAACGTATCGGCGACGGCCGTGACTCGCGCGGCCAGCTCACCGAGGAACTCGGCAGCGGGGACGCCGTCGATCGCGCGGTGATCGTAGGTCAGACAGGCGTGCACGGTTGGCCGGGCCGCGACGGCGCCCTCGACGACCACGGCCCGTTCGCGCACCTCTCCGAGCCAGAGGAGCGCCACCTGCGGCGGGTTGAGGATGGCCGTGGTCGTGTCTACGGGCGCGGTCCCGCTGTTCGAGACGGTGAACGTGCCGCCCTTGAGCTCGTGCGGGGCGAGCGCGCCCCGGCGGGCGCGGTCGCTGAGATCGCGCACGCGCTCGTCGAGATCGCCCAGTCCGAGGCGATCCGCCTGATGGACGACGGGCGCGACCACGCCGGACTCGGTGTGGACCGCGAAGCCGAGGTTGATGTCCGCGAGGATCTCGATCTCGTGGCCTGCCACGCGGGCGTTCAGCAGCGGATGTGCGCGAAGCGCACCCGCGCACAGCGCCAGGAAGATCGCCGTGAAGCCCGGCCGCGGGCTGAGGCGCGCACGCCAGTCGACGAGAGGGGAGACGTCGATCTCGAGCGTCGAGGTCAGCTGGGCGCTCTCGCGGAGGCTCTCGAGCATGCGCCGCGCGATGACCGCGCGCGTCCCCGAGAGCGGCACGCGGCGTTCGACCCGTGGCTCGAGCGATCCAGCCGGCTCCGCCTCGGCGGGCGACCGCGTCGCCAGGTAGGCGAGGACGTCTCGGTCGGTCAGCCGGCCGTCGGGGCCGGTGGGGACGATCGCCTGGACATCCTCGAGGCGAAGCCCCTCGGCCTCCATGAGCGCCCGAGCGCGGGGCGAGATCGTGAGGCTCGCCGGCCGGGCTGGCAGAGGCGCTCGCTCCTGTGGCCCTGGCTCCCGCGGCGGGACGTCGCTCTCCGCCGGGTCGGCGTTCCTCGGGATGGCCTCGGATGGGGCGGCAGCGAGCGCCTCGTACTCGTCGCGAGTCGCGGCGATCGCTCCGACCACCGTCCCGATCGGGAGGACCGCGCCGGCCTCGACCGTCTGATGCAGCCAGCCCGCGGCTTCGGCTTCGACGTCGCTCGTGATCTTGTCCGTCTCGACCGTGAATAGCGCCTCGCCGGCGTGGACCTCGGAGCCTTCGCTCTTCAGCCACTCGACGAGGCACACGTCGTCGTCGTACATCCCGAGCTTGGGCATGATCAACTCGTAACCGGCCACTCGCACTCCCTCTCACCGTCCTTCGAACGCCTGAGTGCGCCTGCCTGCAGCCATCTCGTCACCAACTGGCCGTCGTCTTGCCACTAGCAGTTATAGGTTATAGCATTGCCCTGGGGCCGGAACGGTGACACCCACGGGGACATTTGCCGCGATCCAGCTGCGCGAACAGGTCGCGCAGCGCTCGCGCTGTCGCGACCTCAGCGGCCGCACCCACGCTCTGTCCCGGGATGTGATCACCGGCGATCGGGGAACGAGGTGCGAACGCGAGCTTTCGCCACGCTCAGCGGTACGGCCGGCCTCTCTTCCTTCCGTGGCGGTCATCAAATGGAGGAGGCCAATATGAACGGTAAGCGTGGTCTGCGCGGTGCGATCGTGGTGGCTGCAGCAGCAGCCGTCGCCGTGACGCTCGCGGCGTGCGGTGGTGGCGATGACTCCGAAGCGAGTCCGGCGACCACAGCGGCGGCGACAACAGCCGCTGCAGGCGAGCCCGCGACGACAGAGGCCGCTCCCGTCGAGACGACCGAGGCTGGTGGCGAGACGGGCGCTGACGTCGAATGCATCATCGGCTTCGACTACGGCAACACCACGGCCGCGATCTACCAGAACGTGCTCAACTTCGCCAAGGAGGAAGCCGAGGTCCGCGGCTGCACGCTCGTTGAAGGCAGCGCGGCCGGCGACCCGGCGAAGCAGTTCGACAACGTCCAGAACTGGGTCAACAGCAAGTCGGTAACGGCGCTCGTGGTTCTCCCGCTCTCGCAGCAGCTCGACCCGATCCTCAAGCAGGCCCAAGAGGAAGACATCGTGGTCGTCGGCTACGCGAGCGAGCAAGAGTACGGTGATGCCGCGATCCTCTACGACAACATCGAGACCGGCCACCAGCTGGCGACCGCGGCCATTCAGTGGACGAACGACAACTTCGCCGACGACATGGACGCGTTCTCGTATGCGATCTTCACGTACGACCAATGCGGAACGCCCTGCACGGAGCGCACGAACACGGTGATCGAGGATATGAAGGCCGAGCTCGGCGTCGACCCGGTTGCCGAAGGCGACGCGGTCGCCGAGGATACGGGTCTCGAGCAGGCGGAGTCTATCCTGCAGGCCAATCCCGACCTGACGATGTTCCTCGGCGTCAACGACGGCGGCGTTCTCGGCGCCTACAAGGCGTTCGAGGAGGCCGGCAAGGGGACCGGGACATACTTCCTCGGCGGCATGGACGGCCAGAAGGAAGCGCTCGAGCTCATCGCCGAAGGCTCGATCTACCGCGCGACCTCGGCGCTTCGCATCTCCGAGATCGGCAAGGCGGTGGTCGACCTTCCGGCAGACATTCTCGAGACGGGCACGGCAGAGAATCTGATCCTCCAGCCGACGCTCGTGGATACGCCGGAGGAAGCGCAGGCGTTCCTCGCAGAAGAGTTCGGCGAGTAGCGGCGCGCTCGACGTAAGGAGGAGAATGGGTGGGAGCGATCGCGACGAGCCTGCCAGTGGGTCGTCTGCAGGGCATTCGCTTCGTCGAATGGCTGCAGCGCAGCGGGCTCACGATCGCGTTCTTGATCCTGGTCGCCGTGGCGTGGTCCACGTCCGAGTACTTCATGACGTGGTCGAACATCCGCATCGTGCTGCTCCAGAGCTCGGTCACGGCACTCGTCGCGGTCCCTCTCGCCTGCCTCATGCTCTCCGGTCACGTCGATCTGTCCGTCGGAGCGACGGCGGCCCTCGCGGCCGTGCTCGCCGGCAAGTACTGGCATGAGTTCAGCCCTGGCGGCGCGATCGCCTTCGCTCTCGCCGTCTGCGCTCTGATCGGCGTCGCCAACGGGTTCCTCTCCTCCTTCCAGGGGTTCTCACCGATCATCGTCACGCTCGGAGGCTTCGCGGCGATCCGCGGAGCCGCGTTCGAGATCAGCGGAGGCTTACCGACATCTGACTTCGGCTCCACGTTCGCCACGCTCGGAACGGGCACGGTCGCGACCATCCCGCTGCCCGTTCTCTACGCGGCCGGCATGTTCGTGCTCGGTGTGCTCTTCCTCTACAAGACGAGCTGGGGGAGACACGTCCAGGCGATCGGAGTCAGCGCACGCGCGAGCTTCCTCGCCGGCATCAACATCCGCACCCTGCCGTTTCTGCTCTACATCGTGACTGCGCTCGCCGCCGGCTTCGGGGGGCTCGTGCAGATGTCCCGGCTCGACTACGCTCCGCCGACGCTCTCGACCGGGTTCGAGATCGACGTCCTCACCGCCATCCTCCTCGGCGGCGTCGCCTTCGGAGGTGGCCGCGGCAGCCTCTTCGGCGTGCTCATCGGCGTACTCTTCCTCGGCGTCCTCAACAACGGCCTGATCCTGAACGGCGTCTCCCCGTTCTGGGTCCAGATCTCGTCTGGGCTCGCGCTCGTCTTCGCCGCCGGACTGAACGTCTGGTCGGCGCGGATCGCCGTCCGAAAGCGCCACGGTCGCAAGGGGGAGAGCTACGGCCCGTCGCTTCGCATCGGCGCGGAACGGGGATGACGTGACGGTCGAGCAAGGAGGACGAGGAAGCGACGTCGTCCTCGAGGTTCGCGACATCACGAAGTCGTTCGGCGGTGTGCGAGCGCTGCAGGGCGTGAGCTTCAGCCTCGCTCGCGGCGCGGTGCTCGGGCTCGTCGGCGACAACGGCGCCGGAAAGAGCACGCTGATCAAGTGCATCTCGGGAATGCACCAGCCGGACTCCGGCGCGATCGTCATCGATGGACTTCCGAGGGTGCTCGGCTCGCCGCACCAGGCGCGAGAGCTCGGGGTCGAGACCGTCTACCAGGACCTCTCCCTGATCGAGACGTTCGACGTGCCCTCGAATCTCTTCCTCAACCGAGAGCTGTACCGCGCGGGGCGGCTCGGGCGGGCGTTGCACTGGCTCGACAAGAGGCGCATGGCCCGCGAGACCGAAGAGACCCTCGACCGCCTGCACATCACGATCCCATCGCTCAAGGAGCCGGTCGAGAACCTCTCGGGAGGCCAGCGGCAGGCGATCGCAGTCGCCCGTGCCGTTGCCTGGGGGCGGCATATCGTCCTGATGGACGAGCCTGCCGCGGCGCTCGGCGTCGAGCAGTCCGAGCTCGTTCTCAGGTTGATCGAGCACCTCGCTGCGGAAGGGGTCGCCGTCGTGTTCATCAGCCACAACATGGAGCACGTCCTCCGCGTCACCCATAGAGTGGTCGTCCTGCGCCACGGCAAGGAAGTCGCGGACATCCCGACCTCGGAAGCCGCGAGCGCCCGGCTCGTCGGGCTCATCACAGGGGCTGAGGCCGTCATGCCTGCTTGAGGCAAGCCGCGACTCGAGGTCGAGGTCTGCGATGCCCGTGTGGGCTCAGTCAGTCTGCCGAAGGCACGTGTGGAGCCGGCCCGACCGGATCGTGGCCGCCCTCACTCAGCTGCTCAAGAAGAACCCGAGTGTCGGGACCACTCGATGATCGTCCAGCCTAACCGTTCGGCCTGCGCGACGTCTCAGTCGGCAGGGCCCGAGGAGGCACGCCGCCGCAGGCTGGGGGAAGGCGTCCTGCTGCGGCGCCGCGGAGCTCGTATCACCCCTTGAGAGAGCGTCGGGGAGCGTGGAGGAGGGTCACGCGCTCCGGTTCTCTCCTGCGCTGTGTCCGCGAGCCTCGCCCGAGCGGGTCTGCCTGGCCGAGCCTGTGGGGTTGGCGGGCGGTCAGTTGCCTGTGAGGGCGGCGGCGAGCTTGTCGGCGCCCGATTCGGCCATCCACAGCTCGCCTTCGCGGCCGAGGAGCTGGCGGACCCTCGCGTCGGCGGTGGGAAGCATGATGAGCATGGCCTCCTCTCGCGCGGGATCGAAGCGCACGAGCGCGTTCGAGGCGAAGTCGCTGAGCCAGACGATGTCGTGGCTGTCGACGTAGACCGCGTAGGGTTGAGGGTCGTCTCCAGGGAGCGGCCACTCCCGCCAGCGTCCCGATGAGGGATCGTACATGGCGAGCTGGCCGGCGTTCCATTCGCTCACCCATAACCGTCCGTGCGAGTCCGGCCAGAGGCGGCGGGCACCCTGGCCTGGGGTGGGCGGCTCGAGCACGGTCGCTGCGGCCGTGTCCGTGTCGATGCGTGCGATGTGGCTCCCTGCGAGGGAGGCGTAGTACACCTCCCCGGCGGGGGTCGTCGAGATGCCGTAGGGGCCCTGGCCGCCGGGTGCGTCGAAGGTCTCAACCTCACCGGCGGTGGGATCGAGGCGGCCGTACACCCCCTCCTGGCCGGTGAACCAGAGCACCCCGTCGGCGTCGAAGGTCGCAGTGTTCAGGTTCGCGTACGGGGACTGCGGGGGCAGCGGGAACACACGCACATCGAAGGTGTCGGGGTCGACGCGGACGATGGCGTTGAGGCCGCCGTCGGTGACCCACGGCGCACCGTCGGGTCCCACGATGACCCCGTGCGGAGCCGAGCCTTCCCCGAGCGGAACCAAGCGTGTCTCCCCGGTTGCCGGATCGAGCCAGCCCAGCTCGCCCGAGCCCTGCGCGGTGAACCACACACCCCCGTCCGCGGCCGGCGCGACGTCGTGGGGGGCCGACCCCGGAGGGACGTCGAACTCCCGAATCGTCACCTGGCCGGTGGGCTGATCGGCAGCCGGCTCCTCCGACGTCGAGGACGCGGGCGTCTCCTCGACGGTCGTGTCTGCCGCACCTGTCGTCGGCTGCGCCGCCGCCGCCGTCGCGGGCCGCTCCTGTGTCCTCCCGGGAGCGGCATCCTCGCTCGCCGTGCTCGACGAGCACGCGGCGAGGAAGACAACCGCCCAGCCGGCCGCCACCACCAGATGCAGGATCCGGGTTGCGCCCACCTTGGACACACTCTGCCAGCCGGCGGCTCGGGATCACCCGGCTACGGAGGCGCGGGGCTCTTCCCCTGCGTCGGACTCGACGATACCCTGCCCGCGTGATCGCGAGCCGGACGGTCCCCACGCAGCCCCGTGGCGGTCACCTCCCGCCGTTCGCGGTCTCTCGCTCGCCGACTCGCACCTCGAGCGTGGTCCGGGGAAGCAAGCGGTGAAGGTCTGCATCGTCGGAGCCTCCGGGAAGCTCGGGCGCTACATGGTGCAGCACGCTCTGGATCGCGGCTACGAGGTGGTCGGCGTGTGCCGGGAGCAGAGCGTGGGAAAGATCGACGCCTTCAAGGGGCGCATCACCGT
>CAZCIJ010000159.1:0-7581 GCA_964498265.1 uncultured Gaiellales bacterium
GCACCGGCAACACCGCCGCCAGCGCCTCGGCCTATGCCGCCCGAGCCGGCTTGCGATGCTTGGTCCTGGTGCCCCGGGGAAGGGTGGCGGCGGGAAAACTCGCCGGGGCCATGGCTCACGGAGCGGAGGTCATCCAGATCGAAGACTCCTTCGACCAAGCACTAGCCTTGGTAAGGACGGCCTCTGAGCGGATGCCTCTGGTTCTGGTGAACTCCCTCAACCCGTACCGGCGGGAAGGGCAGCAGACGGCCGCGGGCGAGATCGTCGAGGAGCTCGGCGACGCCCCCGATGCCGTCTACCTCCCGTACGGCGGGGGCGGGAACACGACCGCGTACGGCCAGGCGTTCGACGAGCTGGGCGGCACGCCTTCGCGGCTCGTCGCCGGGGAGGCGGCCGACCGCGCGCGGACCGTGGCGACGGCGATTCGGATCTCCGAGCCCGTCCATGCTCCGGCCGTCGCGACGGCCATCGAGCGGACCGGAGGAGCGGTCGTCACGCTCACGGACGACGAGATCCTCAGCTCGTGGCGCGATCTCGGGGAGACGGAGGGCGTGTTCTGCGAGCCGTGCTCCGCGGCGGGCCTCGCCGCTCTGGTGCGCGAGCCGCCGCGGCCGGGAGCGTCCGTCGTGTGCGTCATCACCGGCCACGGCCTGAAGGACACGGCGGCCGTGGAGCGCTCCGCGCCGCCGCCGACGCCCGTCGAACCGGACCCGGACGCGATCGTCACGGCCGTGCGCACGGCCTCGTAACGACCATGGTACCATGACCATAGTTATGGATTCGACGATTTCAGCCAGCCGTTTCAAGGCGGAATGCTTGCACCTGTTGGACGAGGTTGCCGAGACCGGGCGGCCGTTGACCGTGACGAAGCGCGGGAAGCCGGTCGCTCGAGTCGTGCCAATCGAGCAGCCGCGGTCCCTCGTCGGGAGCGTACGGTTGCTCGTGAGCGACGACGAGTTCATCGCGCCGCTTGACGAGCGCTGGGACGCTCTTGCGTGATCGTCCTCGACACCCACGTCTGGGTCTGGTGGGCTGCAGGCCTCGACCTCCTGTCGACAGGGGCTCGCGCCGCCATCGACGCGGCGGACGCTGTCGCGGTCACGACGATCAGCTGCTGGGAAGTCGCGCTCCTCGCTGAGCGAGGGCGCATGGAGCTCGACCGGGACGTCGAGTCGTGGATCGCGCAGGCGCTCGGATTGGTGCGGGCGCTACCGCTCACCGCAGAGATCGCCATGACGGCTGCGCTTCTGAGGCGGGAGGGCTTTTCCACCGATCCAGCAGACAGCATCGTCTACGCGACGGCGCGGCTGACCGGCTGTCGGCTCGTGACCCGGGACCGGCGCATGCGCTCGTTCGACCCGATTCGAACCGTCTGGTGATTCCTGATCTCCCCGTTCACGTCCGGGCGCCGGCGACGACGGCGAACCTCGGGCCGGGGTTCGACTGCGCCGGCGCCGCGCTCGACCTCTGGAACGAGCTCTCGGTCTCGCCCGAGAGCTCGCTCGCGGTCGAGATCGAGGGAGAGGGGGCGGGCGAGCTCCCGAGCGACGCGACCCACCTGGCCGTGAGCGCGTTCGCGCTCCTCGCCCCGCCTGATCGGCACCGGTTCCGCTTCGTCAACCGCATTCCCCTCGCCAGCGGGCTCGGCTCGAGCGCCGCCGCGATCGCGCTCGGGCTCGTCGCGGGCGCCCACGTCGCCGGACACGAGCTCGAGCCGGAGCAGCTGCTCGAGCTGGCGCTGGCCTTCGAGCCGCACGCTGACAACCTCGCGCCGGCCCTCGCCGGGGGCGTCTGCCTCACGTGGCGGTCCCAGGAGCGCCAGCGCGCGGCGCGCGTCGCCGACGGGCTCCCGCTCGTGCCCCTCGCGGTCGTCCCGGCGGCGCGTGTCGAGACCGCCGCCGCCCGGGCAGCCCTGCCCCAGCAGGTCCCCTACGCCGACGCTGTGTTCACGGCCGGGCGCGCTGCGCTGCTCGGCGCGGCGACCGCGTCCGGCTCCCCGGAGCTGCTCGGCGAGGCTCTCGCAGATCGCCTGCACGAGCCGTACCGCGGTCCGCTGTCGCCCGTCTACGCGCCCATCCGCGACGGCCTGCCCCCAGGCGCCCTCGGCGCCACGATCTCGGGGTCGGGTCCGACGGTGATGGTCTGGACGCGGCCCGAGGCGGCAGAGGGATGCGAGGCCGAGCTGCGCGAGCGCTTTCCTGACGCGCGGGTGCTCCGGCTCCGGATCGCGCCGACCGGCGCGACCCTCGCCTGACGCGAGGGGCCCAGTGCTCCGCCGGGACGACGGCGCCGCCGTTTCCCAGCCCGAGCTCTACACTCGGGCCGTGGTGTCGTGCGCGCGGTGCGGCGCGGAGAGCCCCGGCGGGGCTCGGTTCTGCGTCTCGTGCGGCACCTCGCTCGTGCCCGCGTGTCAGCACTGCGGGAGCGAGCTCCCGCGCGGGGCGAGGTTCTGCCCCTCCTGCGGCGCATCCGTCGTCGAGGCGGAGCCGGCACCGCCCGGACAGGAGCGCAAGCTCGTCACGATCCTCTTCGCGGACGTCTCGGGCTCCACCGCGCTCGGCGAGCGTCTGGATGCGGAGCGCGTGGCGGAGGTCATGAACGCCTTCTTCG
This sequence comes from uncultured Gaiellales bacterium, assembly GCA_964498265.1. Lineage (GTDB taxonomy): Bacteria > Actinomycetota > Thermoleophilia > Gaiellales > Gaiellaceae > CAZCIJ01. The sequence continues at coordinate 2,611 of CAZCIJ010000159.1, forward strand.
CGGCGATGAGAGCGGAGATCGAGGCCGAAGGAGGGACGGTCGAGAAGTACATCGGCGACGCGGTCATGGCGGTGTTCGGCGTTCCCGTCGCGCACGAGGACGACCCGTCTCGCGCGCTCCGGGCGGCCCTGCGCATGCAGCGCCGGCTCGCGGAGGAGGGCTCCCGGCTCAGGCCCTCGCACGGGGCAGGCCTCCGGATCCGCGTCGGCGTGAACACCGGAGAGGTGCTGGCAGCGATCCAGCCGAAGCCCGGCGAGGCGATGGTCGCCGGCGACCCCGTCAACGTCGCGGCCAGGCTGGAGCAGGGCGCCGCGCCAGGGCAGATCGTGGCGTCCGAGCGGACGGCGCGCGCCGCCAGGGGCTTCCGCTTCCGCGAGCTCGGACGGCTCGGGCTGCGAGGGCGGGCCGAATCGGTCCCGGCCGTGCTCGTGCTCGGCGAGCAGGCGCTCGCCGAGCACGGCCTGCCTGGGCTACGGGCGCCCATGGTCGGCAGGGGTCGCGAGCTGGCGCTGCTCCAGACGGTGTTCGAGCGGGCCGCGGCCGACGGCCGGCCGCACCTGGTCACCGTCTACGGGGATCCTGGCGTGGGAAAGAGCCGTCTCGTCGCCGAGTTCCTGGCCTGGGTCGACGGGCTCGACGAGCCTGCCGTCGTCGTGCGAGGGCGGTGCCTGCCGTACGGGGAGGGCATCACCTACTGGCCGCTCGCCGAGATCCTCAAGGCGCGCAGCGGCGTTCACGACACCGATCCTCCGGCGGTCGCGCTGGAGCGAATCAGAACGATGGGGGAGAGCCTGTTCCGGTCCGGGCTGGCGCCCGATGCCGCACGCACGGCCGCCGCGCTCGCCTACACCGTGGGGCTCGAGGACCCCGACGTCCCGCTGCGCGAGCTCAGCCCGCGCCAGGTGCACGCCGAGACGCACGCCGCGTGGCGGTCGTTCTTCTCGGCGCTCGCGTCGCGCGACCCCCTCGTGGCCGTCGTAGAGGACATCCACTGGGCCGACACCGCCCTGCTCGATCTGCTCGAGGGGATCGCGGAGCGCGCGGACGGGCCGATCGTGCTCGTCTGCCCCGCGCGGCCCGACCTCACGGAGCGCCACCCCGGCTGGGGAGGCGGCCGCGGGAACTCCTCCTCGATCGTGCTCGAGCCGCTGCCGCTCTCGGATGCCGACCGGCTCGTACGCCTTCTGCTCTCGGTCGAGGACGTGCCGGCGAGGACCCACGCGCGAATCCTCGAGCGGGCGGAGGGGAACCCGTTCTTCCTGGAGGAGATCCTGCGCCAGCTGATCGACGAGGGGCGGATCGTGCACGAAGAGGGCAGCTGGCGGTGGGCTGCCGCCGGCGACGACGTGGCGATCCCGGACACGGTCCAGGGCGTGCTCGCGGCGCGAATCGACCTCCTCGATCGCAACGAGAAGCAGACGCTTCAGCGCGCCGCCGTCGTCGGGCGAGTCTTCTGGCCCGGGCCGCTCTCGAACCTCCTGGACAGCACGGGCGAGGCGCTCGCCTCGGCGCTCGATCAGCTCGAGGAACGAGATCTCATCCTCCCGCGCCCGACCTCGGCCATGGCCGGGCAAGCCGAGTACGCGTTCAAGCATGCGCTCGTCCGCGACATCGCGTACGAAAGCATGCCCCGCCGCGACCGACTGATCGCCCATGCGAACGTCGCGAGCTGGATCGAGGAGACGGCCGGCGAGCGCAAGCTCGAGTTCGTCGAGCTGCTCGCGCATCACTACCTCGAGGCCTATCTGGGCAGCCAGGACTACGCGACCGACGGACGAGCCGCGGAGGAGCACCGCTCGCGGGCGTTCGAGCACTTCGTGCTCGCCTCCGCCGAGGCCCGGAGCAAGCTCGCGCTGGCCAAGGCGGCGAGCCACGCCGAGCAGGCGGTCGAGCTCGCGAGCAACGATCTCGAGCGGTCGCGAGCCCTCGAGGCGCTCGGCGAGGCGTTCCACGCCGACTACCGCGGAGACGATGCGTGGCGGGCGCTGCGGGGCGCCGCCGACGCTCGGCTCGCGGGCGCGCCCGAGCGTCGACAGGAGGTCGCGTACCTGTGCGCGAGGGCGATCGAGCTCCCCACCCGCTGGCCCGGAGTCATGCGCGACCTCCCCTCGCGCGACGTGGTTCGCCGCTACCTCGGGATCGGGCTCGAGCACCTCCGCGACGGGGACTCGACCGAGCGGGTTCGCCTCCTGACGGCGCAGTCCATGTTCCCGTTCGCGTTCTTCTACGAGGACGCCTCCGGCGAGGAGCTCGAAGCTGCGAGGCGAGCCGGCGAGGAGGCCGCCGAGATGGCGCTGCGCCTCGACGAGCCCGTCCTCGCGTCCGCGGCGCTCGACGGCGTCATGGGCGTGCACATGGTGGCCGGCCTGTACGGGCCCATGTCCGAGGTCAGCCGGCGCCGGCGCGCCCTCGTCTCGCGGCTGTCCGATCCCGCCGAGCTCGGCGATCTCCACGCGGCGGCGGCCTGGACGAGCTTCACCATCGGTCGGTATCGAGAGGCGCTCGAGGTCGCCGACCACGGCATCGAGCTCTCGCTCGCCGCGGCCCCGTCGTGGGGGATGCACTGCCTCGTCTGGCGGGTGATGGCCCTGTTCCGGCTCGGCGAGTGGAATGCGGCCATCGAGGCCCACGAGCGTCTCGAGGCCACGCTCGGGGAGCGGTGGAACGACCCGCCGCGCCCCTATCTGCGGGCGGCCGCCGCGAGGGCGCTCATCCACGAGGCCAGAGGCGAGCGAGCGGCGTCGGACCGCCAGCTCGCGGTCTTGCGGGCCATCGAGGACGTGCAGAGGACCAGGTCGGTGACGGGCCCTCCGTGGGTCGCGCTGACGCTCGCCCGCCGGGGGTCCTTCGCGGAAGCCCGGGACTGGCTCGACCGGCTCCGCTGGCGGGAGGGGCTCGGGCTCAGGCTCGAGGCGCAATGCGTCCTGATCGCCGAGCAGGGATCGTGGGCCGAGGCGCCCCAGGTCGTCCGCGAGGCCCGGGAGCATGCCGCGCAGGCCGGCTTGCTCGCGTTGCCCTGCTATGCGGATCGGCTCGAGGGACAGGCCGCGCTCCACGCGGGCGACGTCGAGCAGGCTGCCCGTTCCTTGACGGCCGCGAGCGAGGGATTCGCGCGCCTCGAAGCCAGGTGGGAGCAGGCGTGCTCCGACCTGTCGCTCGGGGAGGCGCTCCTGTGCGACCGCCGGCCCGAGGAGGCCGGGAGACGGCTCCGGTGGGCCGCTGCCGTGTTCGAGGAGGTCGGGTCGCTGAGGGAGCTGGCGCACGCCCGGGAGCTCCTGGGATGACGTACCAGTTCGTCGACTGTCGCTTCGACCTCCTCGATCCGGCGGCCGGAGAGCGGCTCTACATGGAGGCGCACGTTCCCCGTGCCTCCTTCCTCGATCTCGACCGCGACCTCTCGGACCTCTCTCGGGCGCCTGCCGCCGGACGCCACCCGCTGCCTTTGCCCGAAGCCTTCGCCGCGGCCGCGTCGCGAGCCGGCATCGGAGCGGGCGTGTTCGTGGTCGCCTACGACCAGCGGATGAGCGGCGGCGCGGCCCGCCTGTGGTGGCTCCTGCGCCACTTCGGGCACGAGGACGTCGCCGTGCTCGACCGCGGCATCGCGGCATGGAAGGGACCGCTGCGCTCGGGCCCCGAGGAGATCGAGCGGCGCGCCTTCGCGCCACGTCCGCGGACGGGCGACACGGTCGATGCGGCGGAGATCCGCGCGCGACTGGGGGATCCCCGGATCGCGCTCGTCGACGCGCGCGCGCCCGAGCGCTTCCGCGGCGAGCACGAGCCGCTCGATCCGGTCGCCGGCCGCATCCCCGGAGCGGTCAACGTCCCGCCCGGCGCCGAGCTCCCTCGCGAGGTCCTCGTGGCCGACGAGGTCGTCGCCTACTGCGGATCGGGCGTCGCCGCCTGCGCGACGCTGCTCGCGCTCGCGCACGCCGGCCGGCCGGACGCGAAGCTCTACCCCGGCTCGTTCAGCGAGTGGTCGCGTCGCGGGCTGCCGGTCGAGCGCGGCTGACACGGTCTCGACGCGAGCGAGCTCGCTGCGCCCTCTGTAGGATCGCCGCATGACCGAGAACCCGTACGCCCGGCCCTCCGATCCGGCGAAGCGGCAGAGCCGCGGCCTCACGGACGGCTACGAGCGCGCCGGCGCCCGCGCGATGCTCAAGGCGGTCGGCTTCAGCGACGACGACCTCGCGAAGCCGCTCGTCGGCGTCTCCACCGAGTGGATCGAGACGATGCCGTGCAACCTCAACCAGCGCGAGCTCTCCCAGCACGTCAAGCGCGGTATCCGATCGGCTGGAGGGACGCCGGTCGAGTTCAACACGATCTCGGTCTCGGACGGCGTCGCCATGGGGACGACCGGAATGCGGGCGTCGCTCGTGTCCCGCGAGGTGATCGCCGACTCGATCGAGCTCGTGGCCCGCGGCCATCTCCTCGACGGCCTGGTCTGCCTCGTCGGCTGCGACAAGACCCTCCCCGGCGCGCTGATGGCGCTCGCCCGGCTCGACGTGCCCGGGCTCTGCCTCTACAACGGCTCCATCGCTCCTGGGCGGTTCCGGGGACGCGACGTCACGATCCAGGACGTCTACGAGCAGATCGGAGCCTGCGCAGTGGGCAGGATCACGCCGAGCGACCTGCACGAGCTCGAGTCGGTCGCCTGCCCGGGCGCGGGGGCCTGCGGCGGCCAGTTCACCACGAACACGATGGCCACGGTGCTCGAGTTCATCGGCATCTCGCCCGGCGGTCTCAACGCGATCCCGGCGCTCCACGCCGCGAAGGAGGCCGCCGCCGAGCAGGCGGGCCGGACGGTGATGGAGCTCGTCGGCAAGGACATCAGGCCGTCGCAGATCCTGACGCGGCACGCCTTCGAGAACGCGATCGCCTCGATCGCGGCGACGGGCGGCTCGACGAACGGCGTCCTCCACCTGCTCGCGATCGCGCGCGAGCTCGGCGTCCCGCTCTCGATCGACGACTTCG
>CAZCIJ010000160.1:0-7535 GCA_964498265.1 uncultured Gaiellales bacterium
GAGCTTCGGCTCGTGGAGGTTCAAGTCCTCTCCAGCGCACCTTCGGCTTGGTGCGGAGCCCGCGTCGCCCGGGCCAGCGATCGGCGGCGCCAGTCCGGGCTCGTTGGCGCCAGGTTAAGAGTCGTTCGAAGAGCGTGAAGACGCCCGGGTCGCCGCGGTCCTTCGGATACGGTGAGACGCGGCCATGCCGTCGGCTACCCGCTTTCGCCTCGTCGGTGTCCCCGCGGCGGCGGCGATCGCGCTGGCGCTTGCCGCCTGCGGCGCGACCTCGGGGGGAAGCGAGGACGCCGCGGCGACCGAGCCGCGCGTCCCCGCGGCCCAGGGCGCGTCGCAAGGCAAGGGCAAGCTCCGGCTCGTCCGGGTCGCATCGGGGCTTCAGTCACCGACACACCTGACGGCGCCTCGCAACGAGCGCAACCGCCTCTACGTCGTCGAGCAGGCCGGGCGCATTCGCGTCATCCAGAAGGGCAGGCTGCTCTCCGCCCCCTTCCTGGACATTCGCGACCTCGTCCACAGCGGCGGAGAGCAGGGCCTCTTCTCCCTGGCGTTCCATCCGAGCTACGCGAGGAACCGCCTCTTCTACGTGGACTACACCGACACGAACGGCGACACGCGCGTCGTCGAGTACCGCGCGCGGCGGGGCGGGACGCCGCGGCGCCGGCGCGTCTTGCTCGAGGTCGACCAGCCGTACGCGAACCACAACGGGGGTCAGCTCGCGTTCGGGCCCGACGGCATGCTCTACGTCGGCATGGGCGACGGCGGCTCGGGCGGCGACCCGGAGAATCGCGCGCAGAGCATGGACTCGCGCTTCGGCAAGCTGCTGCGCATCGACGTCGACTCCCCGGGCGCGGACTGGGAGACCGTCGGTCTGGGCCTGCGCAACCCGTGGCGCTTCTCCTTCGACCGCGCGAACGGCAATCTCTACATCGGCGATGTGGGCCAGAACGCCTGGGAGGAGATCGACTTCGTCGCCCGCTCCAACCGGGGGCTCAAGAACTACGGCTGGGACGTCTTCGAGGGCAACCACCGGTACGAGGACAAGGCGCTCAACCAGGCCGGCGACCTCGTCCGGCCGATCGCCGAGTACAGCCACTCGCAGGGCTGCTCCGTCACGGGCGGGTTCGTCTACCGGGGCAAGAAGGTGCCGGCGGCGGTCGGCCGCTACTTCTACGGCGACTACTGCAGCGGGCGCATCTGGAGCTTCGTGCAGCGGAACGGGAAGGCAGCCCGCCGTGCGCGCCACTCGTTCACGGTGCCGCAGCTCTCCTCGTTCGGCGAGAACGCCGCCGGTGAGCTCTTCCTCGTCTCGCAGACCGGCGCGATCTACCGGCTGGCCAAGGGCTAGGAGACCTCAGGCGTGCCTGCGGCGGGCCGTGTCGCCCGCGCCGAGTACTCCGGGTACGCGGCCCGGTAGCCGAGGAGCCGTCCGAGCGGCGCGAGCACGCCGAAGACGACTCGCTGGATCGCGAGGGGCGGCGAGGCCGGCGCGACGTCCCGCCGGTAGGCTGTGAAGAGCACGGCGGCCTGGAGGAGGTTCGGAAGGCCCTGCGGGTTCGTCTTGCCGTCGCGGGCAAGCCCGTAGAGCGTCTCGACGAACGTGACGAATCCCTCCGACGCGGGTCGGACCTCGGCGACGAAGGTCGCCGGCGTCGCGTCCGCGTTCCAGAAGCGATGCGGGACGCCGGGCGGCGCCACGGCCTGCTCGCCGGGGGAGAGAGTCCGCGCCTCGCCGGCGATCTCGACCCCGAGCGATCCCGAGCCGGCGATGAAGCGATCCTCGAGCGTCGGATGAACGTGCAACGGAGGTCCCTGCGCGTTGGGCGCGAGCGAGATCTCGACCTGGAGAAGCTCTCCGCCCGTGTCGGCCGGCCCGCGGATGATTCGGATCGTGTCTCCGAGGACGGGATTCTCGATGACGTCGCCTGCGCAGACCATGGCGCCTCCTCTCCGGGCCGCTTCCCGACCGCGACGGCGGACGGGCGCGGCCCCGGGGCCGCTGGTTGGGCCATACTGCGCTCAGGGCCGCGCGAGCCGCAAGATTGATCGGAAGGGAGGAACGTGGCGTTCGGTAAACCCGGTCGTCCTCCAGAGGACCGGCTGCAGCGCCAGTGCGAGATCTACACGCTCGCCGGCCCGCGAATCCTCCGGCTCGGCGCCCGGCTGACGATGCGCGAGGCTGCCTCGGCGGCGCACATCAGCGTCGGCGGCCTCTACCACTACTTCCCGGCGAAGAGGATCCTCCTGCTCCACGGGCTCCAGCCCGAGACTCAGGAGTTCGTCTGCCGGCCGTTCGCCCAGGCGCACGCGGCGCTGCGGCAGACGAGCCCGCCGCGCTACCTCGACGCCTTCCTTGAGCATCAGGTGGACATGGCGCTGTTCGTCCGCCCCTCCGTGCGCGCGGCGTTCGACCTTGGCTTTCCGACCCTGTCGGCGGCCGTGGCGGCGACGGTCGATCACGCGGCAGAGGAGTTCGGGGGCCTCGTCGCCGAGTTCCTGCCGGGCGCCGGTCGAGGCGAGCTCGTCAGGCTCGCCCGCAGCGTCCGGCGCGCCGTCGTCGGGGCGCTGCTCGATCCGTCAATCAGCCGCGGAGAGCTCCGGGCGACGCTCTCCGCTCTCGTGCGAGGCACCGCGCTGTCAGCCGACCTCGAGCGTGTTGCCGGCCCGCCTCGACGGCGCTCGAGCATCTCCCCGAGCGCGGCGGCGGCGGAGGGGCGCTGACCTCGAGGGGTACGGCGCTGGATGTCGTACCGTACTGGCGTGACGCGGGCGCCGGACATGGTCGAGCCGGCGGTCGGCTGGCGCGTGTGGGACGTCGTCGAGCTGGACGGCTCGTACCGGCTCTGCTCGCTGGCCTTCTGGACGATCTGGCTGCCCGGCCGCGCCGCGCTCGCCGCCTGCAGGCGGATGCTCGTGGACCGCAGCTGGTCGCGCCTTCCCGACCACGCCGCTCCGCACCCCGCATGCACCTGCGGCATCTACGGGACGCTCGCCGTGCAGCACGCGATCGACTACGCGCGCCAGTTCCGGCCGCGGTCGGACACGGTGCACCGGGTGGTCGGCCTCGTCTCGCTCTGGGGGACGGTGGTCGAGTGCGAGGGCGGCTGGCGGGCCGAGCAGGGCTACCCGAGCGCGCTCTTCGTTCCAAGCGCCCGGGCTCACCGCAAGCCGGTCTGGCGCATTCCCGGCCCGTCGCGTCCGGTGGCCGAGGTCGCCATCGGGCTCGCCGACTACGGCGCTCGAGTCGAGGTCGTGGACGCCTCGACGTGGAGGGAGCTCAGAGAGCGCCTCGAGCCGCCGGGCGACGAGCGGCGCTGGCAGGCCTAGGAATCAATCGTCTAGAGCGCGTAGTACAGGCCGATCGTGTTGATCGTGAAGAGGACTCCGACCACGACGGTCAGCCGCGTCAGGTTGCGCTCGACGATGTGCTGGCCGCCGTGCGAGAGGGGTGTGAAGCCCAGGCCGCCGAACCCCGTGTCGCGCCCCGAGTGCATGAGCACCAGCACGATCAGCCCGACTCCGAGCAAGACTTGGATGACCCCGAGAACGGCAGCCACGGATCCCAGGATACCCTCCGCCCATGGAGGCGCGCGACAGGATCCGGCAGCTCATCGTGCTTGGCGACAACCGCCTGAAGCAGGGGCGCGACGAGCGAGCGCGTGCCAAGGCGCGCGAGGCGTTCGAGCAGGCGCTCGCGCTCGCCGCCGAGCACGGGCTCGAGGCCCAGGTGCGGCCCCTCGTCGAGGCGCGGCTCGCGGACCTCGACCGAGACGGGTGAGGCGGAGCGCGGAGGTTGTGTGTGCTAAGCTGTGGCCATGAGATTGCACATTAGCCTCGAGGACAACCTCGTCACCGAGCTCGATCGCCGAGTCGGCCGGCGAAGGCGCAGCGGGTTCATCGCCGCCGCGGTCCGAGCGGCGCTCGAGGAGGAGCGCCGCTGGGAGGAGATCGAGGCGGCCGCGGGCACGATCCCGGACGAGGGGCACCCCTGGGACGAGGACGCCGCCGGCTGGGTGCGGGCACAGCGGCGCGGAGACGTGCGGCGCGTCGGTTAGAGCTCCCTTCCGAGGGGAGTCCAGGTGGCGGCGATCCTGCTCGACTCGACCGTGCTCATCGACGTCCTCCGCGGTCGCGCGGCCGTCGAGCGGCTGCGCGCGCTGCGGGCCGGTCGCGGTCGCCCGTGCACGTGCGCCGTCAACGTCGAGGAGATCCATCGCGGGCTTCGCCGGGGTGAGGAGGAGGCCGCGAGCCAGCTGTTCTCGGGGCTCTGGATCGTGCCGCTCCGCGACCGTGAGGGGCGTCTCGCCGGCGCCTGGCGCCGGGAGTTCGCCGAGCGAGGCATCACGCTCTCCCAGGCGGATTGCCTGATCGCCGCCGCGGCGCTCTCGGCCGGGGGGCGGCTCGCGACCGGGAATCCAGGCGACTTCCCGATGCGGGAGCTCGCGGTCGAGCACTGGCCGGCGGGAGAGTAGACGCCGCCCAGGGGGCTGTCCGGAAGCCCCGCCACGCCCGGCGGCGGCGCGTGAGCGTGCCTGGCTTCGTCCTCAGTCGCGCCCATATGAGCTGGTGGTATCGAGTGCGGCCTCTCATAACGTTTGAGTCGAACACTCGTAGCGTGGAGGCCGCACTTGCGGCCGTTGATGCTTGTGGTCGTCGAGGCTGGGGCAGCCGGCGTGGCCTGGCCCGAGCGACCGGAGGGGCTCGGGATCTCTCGAAAAGAGAAGGCTGACCCCGGCCGCGGAGCGGCCGGAAAGTGCGGCGTCGCGGGACGCCAGTTTCAGGTGAAACGTTGGGAGACGCCGCACCAGACGATTGATCCCGCGCTGACCGTTGTCGCGCGAGCGCGTAGCATCGCCTGAGAGCACCTGTGCGCATCCTCCTCGTCTCGCAGATGTACCCGGGCCGCACCGATCCGGACTTCGGCGTGTTCGTGGCTCAGCTGGAGCGGCAGCTCGTCGCCCAGGGTCACGAGCTCGACCGCGCCGTCATCGACTGCCGGGACGGCTCCCGCGCCAGGTACGCACGGCTCGGCGCCGAGGCGCTCGGCACGGCGTGGCGGTTCCAGCCCGACGTCGTCTACGCCCACTTCCTCGTGCCCGCGGGCACGCTGGCGGCGCTCGCATCGCTGCTCACGCAGACGGGGCTCGTCCTCACCGCGCACGGCCGGGACGTTCGCAACCTCAGCGAGATCCCGGGCGTGAGGGCGGCGACGCGCCTCACGGCGCGCCGCGCGTCGAGCGTCGTCTGCGTCTCCGACTACCTGCGCCGCGAGCTCGCGCGAGAGCTCCCGGAGCTCCTGCCCAAGCTGACGGTCGTCGACTGCGGCGTCGATCTCGAGGTCTTCCGGGGGCGCGATCCCGCCGAGGCGCGAGCGCAGGTCGGCTGGGGCGGCGAGGGACCTTTCTACCTGTTCGTCGGCTCGCTCGAGGAGCGCAAGAACGTCGTCCGACTCGCCGACGCGTTCGCACGCGTCGGACGCGGGCAGCTCGCGCTCGTCGGGGACGGTCCGCTGCGCGGCCGGCTCGAGGGACGCCCTGGGGTTCGCGTGCTCGGCCGGCTCCCGCACCTCCGCGTCGCCGAGTGGATCGCCGCCTGCGACGTCCTGTGCCAGCCGAGCCTCCTGGAGCCGTTCGGCCAGGCGCTGCTCGAGGCGCTGGCGAGCGAGCGCTCCGTCGTCGCCACGAGGGTCGGCGGCCCGCCCGAGTTCGTGACGCCCGGCAGCGGCGTGCTCGTCGACCCGGAGAGCGTCGAGTCGATCGCCCTGGGGCTCTCGGAGGCGGCCGCGCTCCCGACGCCGAACGCGGAGGCGCGCCGCGCGGCGAGCCGGCACGACGTTCGCCAGCAGGCGGCGCGAATCTCCCGCATCCTCGCCGAGGCGGCGCGGCACGGATAGTCGACCGGCATGATCTCGCCGGCTACGGCGAGGCCGGGGTGGGCGCTGCCTCCGCGGCCTGGGCCCTCGCCTCCGCAGCCCCCTGTGAGCGTGAGAGCGCGACGAGCCCGGCGATGACCGCCGCGAGCGCCGCGACCGACACTCCGATGCCCCAGGCGTCCTCGCGCAGCTCCTCCTCGAGCATCGTGATCCCGACGGCGACGCCGACGACGGTCTCGGAGACCATGACGGTCGCCAAGGCCGGCGCGAGGGCGCCGGTGGCGCGAGGCCTGCATGAGCGCGAAGGCGATGACGCTCGCCCCGATCAGCCCGTAGAGGTGCCAGTTTGCGACGACGGCGACGATGCCGTCGTCGAAGCGGTCGACGGTGGCTTTCGTGAGCCCGGCGATGAGCCCGAAGAGGACGCCGGACGCCGTCCCGAGCAGGGCGGCCCGAACGCCGGGGCGGCGGGCGAGGCGACTCGCCGCGACGAGGGCCGCCGAGACGCCGCCGGTGATGGCAGCCCCGAAGATCCACTCGCGGTCGGTCGCGTCGTCGACGCCTCCCTCCGGGTTGGCGACGAGCGTGAACAGTGCGAGGCCGGCGCACACGGCGCCCGCGCCGACGATCTCGCGCCGGCCGATTCGCTGACCAGTCAGGCGGGCCCCGATCGGGAGCGCGAAGACGACGCTCGAGACGAGCAGCGGCTGGACGACCACAAGCCTGCCCACGCCCAGCGCAGCGGCCTGCCCCGCCCAGCCAAGCCCGTCGATCGCCACCCCGAGCAGCCAGACCGGCTTGCGCAGAAGCCTCAGCAGGAACCCGGCCTTGAGCGCGTCGCCCTCGGGCTCCTCCATCGTCCCCTTCTGCTGGAGGACCGTGCCAAACGCGAAGAGAACCGCCGCGACGAGCGCCAGGACGACGGCCAGCGTGCTCATGCAGCGCCTTCCAGCCGCCCGGGGTCGGACCCCGGGGTCTGCCCCCTCTCGGCCTCGCTCGTACCTTCCACGCTCACTCCCTCCCTATCGGCGCACCGGGCGGCGAGCGTAACAGCCTCCTCGCCCTCAGCGTGAAGCGCGATGCTGACGCGGAGCGGCCTCGGCGACCAAGCGTCTAGGCTGTCGCGGTGGAGATCCGCAGCCGCGCCGAGGCCGTCCCCTTCACGACGAAGGACGGCAGCACGATTCGCTCCCTGCTCGACCGCTCCAACGCTCCGGTCGCCAACCAGAGCCTGGCCGAGGCGGAGCTTCCTCCCGCCTGCGAGACGGACCGCCACCACCACCGCGAGAGCGAGGAGTTCTACTACGTCCTCGAGGGCGACGGAGAGATGGAGGTCGACGGCGAGCGAAGGGCGCTCGCATCGGGCGACGCCGTGCTCATCCCTCCCGGCGCCTGGCACCAGATCCGCACGACGGGCGAGGCCCCTCTGCGCTTCCTCTGCTGCTGCGCGCCCCCGTACAGCGACGACGACACGTACTTCTGACGAGCTTGCTCGAGCGACCGCGATTCGCTGCGGCGAAGCCGGAGCCGGGACTCGAACCCGGGCCGCCACGATTACAAGTCGTGTGCTCTACCAGCTGAGCTACTCCGGCGAGACCTACATCGTACGCGGACGGAGCAGCGATGAGCGCGCGCACGTCCGCCGCTTGCTAGGAGAGCACGCGGC
>CAZCIJ010000161.1:0-7467 GCA_964498265.1 uncultured Gaiellales bacterium
ACCTCGCCGGTGCTGCACCTCTACGCGCTCCACGAGGCCCTTCGCCTCGCCCTGGTCGAGGGTCTTGAGGCCCGCCACGCGCGTCACGCCGACGCGGGCGCCCACCTCCAAGCAGGGCTCGAGGGCCGAGGGCTCGAGGTGCTTGCCGAGCCGGGGCGCCGGCTACCGCAGCTCACCTCGGTCCGTGTCCCGGAGGGCGTCGACGGGCGGGAGATCCAGCTGCGCCTGTTGCGCGAGCACGGCATCGAGGTCGGGGGCGGGCTCGGCGCGCAGTTCCCGCCCATGTGGCGCATCGGGCTCATGGGCGTCAATGCGACGCGCGAGACGGCCGACCGTCTGCTGGGCGCGCTCGACGCCGCGCTCCAGACCACGGCCGTACGCGCCTAGGACCCAGCTGTCGTGGCCGGGCGGAACGGAGAGCTCGAAGCGGCCCTTCTCGAACGTCCGCACCTCCGTCACCTTGCCTCGAGGAGGGCGAGCTCCTCGTGCACCAGGGCGAGCGCGCCCTGGAGTCGCCGCCTGTTGTCCGGGTCGTTCAGCCATCCGCTCGCACCCGAGGGGTGCGGGAGCGGGATCGCCGCTGCGTCTCCGAGCCGGAGGCGCTCCCCGACGTGCTCCGTGAGCCGGCGCAGGCCGAGCAGCCGGTGCGCGGCGAGCCCGCCGACCGTGAGGACGAGAGCGGGGGAGACGAGCTTCAGCTCCCAGTCGAGCCAGAAGCGGCACAGCTCGATCTCCCGGGGAGACGGCGTCCGGTCGCCGCGGCCGCCCGGGCTCTTGCCCGGGTAGCAGCGAGTCACGGAGCAGCAGTAGAAGGTCGCGTAGAAGGCGTCCTCGTCGAGCTCGAGCCAGCGGCGCAGCGTCGCACCGGCCCGCCCCCGCCACGGCCTGCGCTGGGTGCCCTCGATCGCTCCCGGCGACTGCCCGACGACCATGGCGCGCTGACCCGCGCGCCCCTCGAGAACGGGCATCGAGGCCAGCGGATAGCCAGCCTCCTCGCAGGCGCGGCAGACGCGGTTGTCGCGCTGGAGAGACGCGAGCGAGCGGTAGGAGGAGCGACGGCGCACGGCCGCATAGAGTAGGCGCGTGCCGCTCCCGCTCGAGTCCGTCCCGAACTTCTCGGCCGCTCGCGACGGCGCGGCGGTGGCGGCGCTCGGCGAGGCGCTCTCGGCTCCCGCCCGCCTGCTCGACGTGCACGTGGATCCAGACCACAACCGCTCCGTGTTCACCCTCGTGGGGACGTCCGAGGAGCTGATCGAGACCTTGCTCGCCGGCGTGGGAGCGGCGGTCGAGCGCATCGACCTGCGCTCGCACGCGGGCGTCCACCCGCGCACGGGCGCCGCCGACGTCGTCACGATCGTCCCCATCCGCCCCGAGGACGAGCCGCGCGCGCTCGACACCGCCCTCGCCCTCGCCGACCGCCTCGCTGGCGCGCTCGAGCTCCCGGTGTTCCTCTACGGGCGCCTGACGGAGGACGGGCGCGGGCCCGCCTTCTTCCGGCGCGGAGGACCGGCCGAGCTGCAACGGCGCGTCGACGCCGGCGAGCTCCGGCCAGACCGCGGCCCCGCGCGCGTCCATCCCACGGCGGGCGCAGTCCTCGTCGGCGTGCGGCGACCGCTGGTGGCATTCAACGTCAACCTGAGATCGACGGACGTCGAGGTCGCTCGAGAGATCGCGAGCCTCGTGCGCGAGCGGGACGGCGGCCTGCCGGGGGTGCGCGCGCTCGGGCTCGACCTGCGCCGGGCGGGGCGCGTGCAGGTGAGCATGAACCTCGAGGACTGGGAGCGCACGACGCCGCACGAGGTCGTCGAGCGCATCGCCGCGGAGGCCGGCGCTCGCGGCGTCGAGGTCGACGGAAGCGAGCTCGTGGGTCTCATGCCGGCCGGGGCGGCGGTCGCGGCGGCGGAGCGGTACCTCCGGCTGACGGGGTTCGACGTCGAGCGCGTCCTCGAGCTGCGGCTGCTCGATCCCTGAACGTGCGATGACCCTCGCAGTGCACAGGCTCAGCGACCTCGCGCCCGAGACGCGCCGGCGCATCCTGGATCGCGCCACGGCGGCGATCTTCGACGAGGAGCTCGCGCGCGGCGTGCGCGAGATCATCCGGGACGTGCGCGAGCACGGCGACGCGGCCGTCGTGCGGGCGCTCGCGCGCTTCGACGGCGTGGAGTGCCGTCCGGAGGAGCTCCGCGTGACCGGCGCCGAGCTCGAGGCGGCCCGCGCCGCCGTCGCGCCCGAGGTCGTCGCCGCGGTCGAGGCGGCGATCGCGAACGTGCGCGCGTTCAACGAGCGCGTCCTCGAGGGAGCGTCCTGGCGCGCCGAGATCGCGCCCGGGATCCTGGCCGGCGAGCAGGCGCGGCCGGTCGACTCGGCCGGCCTCTTCGTCCCGAGCGGCAAGGGATCGTTCCCGTCGGTGCTCGTTCAGATCGCGACGCCGGCCGTCGTCGCCGGCGTGCCGAGCATCGCGGTGGTCGTGCCGCCGGCCGCCGGGGAAGGCACGTCGGTCGACCCCGTCGTCCTCACCGTCGCGGCCGAGCTCGGCATCGGCGACGTCTTCCGGGCGAACGGGCCGGCGGGCATCGCAGCGCTCGCGTTCGGGACGGAAGCCATCCCGCGGGTGGGGCGCGTCGTCGGGCCCGGGAGCCCGGCCGTCGCCTGCGCCCAGATCGAGGTGCAGGCCTTCGGCTGCTCGACGGTGATGCTCTTCGGCCCCTCCGAGAGCCTGATCATCGCGGACGACGGCGCCGACCCGGCGCTCGTCGCGGCCGACCTCCTCAACGAGGCCGAGCACGGGAGCGACTCGGCCGCGCTTCTCGTGACGCCCTCGACGGAGCTCCTCGACGGCGTAGAGCGCGAGGTCGAGCGCCAGCTCGAGGCCCTGCCCGAGCCTCGCCGCGCGTACGCCGCCGCCGCGATCTCGGACTTCGGGGGGGCGATTCTCGTGGACGACCTCGACGGCGCGTGCGCGTTCGCGAACGAGTACGCGCCCGAGCACCTCCAGGTGGCGACGCGCGACCCCGAGGCGCTGCTTCGCAAGATCGACCACGCGGGCGAGATCCTGCTCGGGCAGACGCCGTTCGCCGCCGCGAACTACGTCCTCGGCGTGCCCGCCACGCTGCCGACCGGCGGGTTCGCGAGGCAGTCCTCCGGCGTCACGGCCCGCACGTTCGTGAAGACGAGCTCGATCGGCCGCGCCTCGCCGGAGGCGTTGCAGCGGCTCGCGCCCGACATCGTCGCGCTCGCCGAGCACGAGGGGTTCCCGGCCCACGCGGCGGCGATCCGCATCCGAGAGGCTCACCCGCGGGTGCGATAATCGGCTGTGTGAGGGTGCATCGAGTCGAGCCGCGGACGTGAGCCCGGTTCTCGCAGACGTCGCGTGGTGGGCGCCGCTCGCGATCGCCGGCGGCGCGCTCGGCGGCGCCGTCGTCGGGTACCTGCTGCTCGCGGTCGTCGGCGGCACGCGCCGGCCGGCGGGCACGAGCCGGATCGCCTACGAGCGCACCGACAAGACGAACTACACCGTCTGGAACCCGGCCGCCTTCCTTGCCGCCGCCGCCATCGTGGCGCTCATCGTGGGTCTCTCGGTCGGGCTCTCCCTCGACTGACGAGGCCGCCGCGAAGGGGGCGCCGCGGCTGCGATAATCGAGGTGATGGCAACGAAGAAGCAGCGCCGCCGGCGGGAGAAGCTCCAGCGTCACGAGTACGAGTACGTCATCGAGGACGACGAGGGCGAGGACATCGTGGTCGAGTCTCCGCGTGAGGCTGCGCCCCGGGCCGAGAGCGGAACGCCGAGACCGGCGAAGGCCCCCGCGAAGGTGGTCGACCGGCGCGGGCGTGAGATCCAGCCGCCGTCCTGGCAGCGCGTCCTCAAGCGCGGAGCCATCTTCGCGCCCATTCTCGCGATCCTCATCTGGATCACGGGCCAGAACCTGACCACGGGCGCGAAGCTGCTCAACATCGTGCTGCTGATCCTGATCTTCCTCCCGTTCAGCTACCTCATCGACGTGATGGTCTACCGAACCGTGCAGCGCCGGCAGCGCAAGAACGCCGGCGGCTAGACGGCTAGACTCCGCGCGCGATGAGCCTCGACGTCATCCGGCTTCCGCTTGGTCCCATCGAGACGAACTGCTACGTCGTGCGACTTGCCGGGAACGACGAGGCCGTGGTCATCGACCCGAGCGCGGCGGCCGTGGAGATCCGTCTCGAGCTCGCGCGGCGGGGCGCGCGCTGCGGCGCCATCCTCATCACCCACGGGCACTGGGACCATCTCGGCGCCGTCGCCGACCTCGCGGAAGGCACGGGCGCGCCGGTCCACATGGCCGCCGACGAGCGAGACCGCCTCGAGCTGGCGGACGACTTCACGCCCCCGGGCGTGCACGTCCGCGCGTACGTTCCCGACGTCCTGCTCGCGGGCGGCGAGCGACTCGACCTGGCGGGCATCGCCTTCGAGACCCTGCGCGTGCCCGGGCACTCTCCTGGCCATCTCGCGTTCGCAGCCGACGGCGCGCTGTTCTCGGGCGACGTGCTCTTCGCCGGCTCGGTCGGGAGGACGGACCTCCCCGGCGCGGACTGGGACACGCTGCTCGCCTCGCTGACGGCTCTCGTCGAGCGGTTCCCGCCCGAGACCGCCGTCTACCCGGGTCACGGCCAGCCGACGACGCTCGGCGCAGAGCTGGCGACGAACCCCTTCCTCGCCGAGCTCCGCGCCGCCCGCTCGTGAGGATCGAGGCACCCCGGGGCACGCACGACGTCCTTCCGTCCGCGCAGCCCCTCTGGCGCCGTATCGTCGGGGAGGCCGAGCGGCTGTGCGGGCTCTACGGGTACCGGCCGATCCAGACGCCTGCGTTCGAGGACACGGCGCTCTTCACGCGCACCTCGGGCGCGGGCTCGGACGTGGTGCAGAAGGAGATGTACACCTTCGAGGACCGTGCGGGCCGCTCGCTCACGCTTCGCCCCGAAGCCACGGCTCCCATCTGCCGAGCGTACGTCGAGCACGGCCTCCACCGCGAGGCTCAGCCTCAGAAGCTCTACACGCTCGCCCCGATGTACCGGTACGCGGCGCCGCAGAAGGGGCGCTACCGGGAGCACTGGCAGCTCGACGTCGAGGCGATCGGCTCGGCGGACCCGGCGCTCGACGCCGAGGTGATCCAGCTCTGCGACGTGCTGCTGCAGCGGCTGGGCGTGACGGACTACCACCTGGAGCTGAACTCGATCGGCGATCGCGAGTGCCGCCCCGCCTACATCGAGCGGCTGCGCGCCTGGCTCGGCGACCACGACGCGGAGCTCGACGGTGACACGCGCGCGAAAGCGCGCACGAGCCCGCTTCGGGTGTTCGACAATCTCACGGCGAAGCCGGATCGCGTCCAGGAGGCGCTCCGCGCGGCGCCGATGATCGGCGAGTCGCTCTGCGACGCGTGCCGTGCGCATTTCGCCGCCGTGCGCGCGGCCCTCGACGCCTGCGGAGTCGGCTACACGATCCTGCCGACGCTCGTGCGAGGGCTCGACTACTACACGCGAACGACCTGGGAGTTCGTCGGCCCGGCGCTCGGCGCCCAGAGCACGATCTCGGGAGGCGGCCGCTACGACGGCCTCATCGAGGAGATCGGCGGGCGGCCGACGCCCGGCGTGGGCTTCGGCGCGGGCATCGAGCGGCTCGCGCTCGCCGTCGAGGAGGCCGGCGTCACCGCCGAGCCTCCACGGATCGACGTCTTCTTCCTCCTCGCGGACGGCGCAGACCGGACGGCCGCGCTCGCCCAGATGGCGCGCCTGCGAGCGAGAGGCGTCGCCTGCGACGCGGACTACGCGGGCCGCTCCGTCAAGGGCCAGCTGACCCAGGCGGGCAGGCTCGGCGCGCGTACGATCGTGCGGGTGGAGGCCGGGCGAGCCGTCATCCGCGAGGGCGGGCGGGAGCGCGAGGTGCCGGTCGGCGAGATCGCCGACGCGATCGGATGAGCCGCTGGCGCGACCTCATGTGCGGCGAGGTCCGCCCCGAGCATGTCGGGCAGCGGCTCGTGCTGTCCGGTTGGGCCGCGACGCGTCGCGATCACGGCGGGCTCGTCTTCGTCGACCTGCGCGACAGGACCGGACTGTGCCAGCTCGTGGTCAACCCCGAACGAGCTCCCGCAGCGGCCGCCGTCGCGCACGCCGTGCGTAGCGAGTTCGTCGTGCGCGCCGCGGGAGAGGTCGTCCCGCGGGCGCCCGAGGCCGTGAACCCGAAGCTCGCGACCGGGGAGGTCGAGCTCGCCGTCGAGGAGCTCGAGATCGTCTCCCGCTGCGAGCCGCTTCCCTTCCAGCTCGACGAGGAGGGCGTGGACGAGAGCGTGCGCTTGCGCTGGCGCTACCTCGACCTGCGCAGGGCGAGGATGCAGCGCAACCTCCGCCTCTCGTCCGCGGCGATCGGCGCGATCCGGGGCGCGATGGACGCGCTCGGGTTCGTCGACATCTGGACGCCGAGCCTCACCAAGGCGACCCCCGAGGGGGCACGGGACTTCCTCGTGCCGGTGCGCCTGCAGCCAGGCCGCTTCTTCGCCCTGCCACAGTCGCCCCAGATCTTCAAGCAGATCCTCATGATCGCCGGCTTCGACCGCTACTACCAGATCGTCACGTGCTTCAGGGACGAGGACCTCCGCGCGGACCGGCAGTTCGAGTTCCGCCAGCTCGACGTCGAGATGGCGTTCGCGGAGGAGGAGGACGTCCAGGAGGCGCTCGAGATCGCCGTCTGCGCCGCCTTCGAAGCGCTCGGGCGCACCGCTCCCGAGCGGCCCTTCAGGCGCCTGCCCCACGCCGAGGCGGTCACGCGGTACGGCTCGGACAAGCCCGACCTCCGGTTCGGCTGCCCGATCGCGGACCTCACGGCTGTGACGCGCGCCAGCGGCTTTCGCGTGTTCGCGGACGCGCCCTGCGTGCGGGCGCTCGCCATCCCCGGGGAGCTCTCGCGCGCAGACCTCGACCGCCTGACGGACGACGCCAAGGGCCTCGGCGGGAAGGGGCTCGCCTACCTCATCGTCGACGAGGAGGGGGAGGTTCGCTCGCCGATCGCGAAGTTCCTCTCCTCGGAGGAGCTCGAGGCCGCCGTCCGGCAGACCGGGGCGGAGCCGGGCTCGACCGTCCTCTTCGGAGCCGACCGCCCCGAGATCGTCGCCAGGGTGCTCGGCACGCTGCGCCTGCGGCTCGGGCACGAGCTCGGCCTCGTCGACCTCGACCGCGACGAGATCCTCTGGGTCGTCGACTTCCCGCTCTTCGAGTGGGACGAGGACGAGGGCCGCTGGGCCGCGGCCCACCACCCCTTCACCGGGGTCGCGGAGGGCCAGGAGGAGCTGGTCGAGTTCGAGCCGGGCGCGGTCGCGAGCCGCGCCTACGACCTCGTCTGCAACGGCTGGGAGCTCGGCTCCGGATCGATCCGGATCCACCGCCGCGACGTCCAGGAGCGGGTCTTCCGCGCCCTCGGCCTCACCGACTCCGAGGCGGAGGAGA
>CAZCIJ010000162.1:0-7445 GCA_964498265.1 uncultured Gaiellales bacterium
CTGCTCTGGGAGCTGCTCGACCACCGAGGGCTCGTGCTCACCCGAGACCAGCTGCTGGAGCGCGTCTGGGGCTACACGTTCGCCGGCGACACGCGGACGGTGGACGTGCACGTCCGCCAGCTGCGGCGCAAGCTCGGCGCCGCGTGTCCCATCGTGACGGTGTGGGGCGTCGGCTACAAGGTCGCGACCGAGCCGAGGCCTGCGCCGGTGACGTGACAGCTCCGCGCGGCAGCCGACCGAGCGGACGCGGGCGGGCACGCGGCATCGGGGAGCGCGACGCTCGCAGGCGGCGCTGGCTGACGTTCCTGATCGACCCTTAACATGTTCGGCGTGCGGTCGCTGCGCTTCCGCCTGCCGGCGATCTTCCTCCTCGGGGTCGTCGTCGCCGGCATCGTCACCTCGGTCGTCGCGATCCGGCTGTTCCAGGACTACACGGAGGAGCAGGCGGTCAGGGAGCTGCGCCGGCAGGCGCGCGGCCTCGCGGCGCTCTACGAGGAGCAGTCACAGCAGTACCTCGACGAGGGAACGGACGCGCCCCGCCTCGCTGCTCCGAGGCTCGAGCAGGCGTCGGGCGCCGAGCTCTACTACGTCGGCGTGGAGCTCTTCCCCGGGCAGATCTCCGGGCTCGAGCGCGTGCCGCGCGAGGAGCTGGGGCTCAGCGCCCTTCCTCGGCAGACGAGGACGATCGAGTTCGTCCCGCCGGGCGACGACCGCACCTACCAGGCGATCGTCGAGCCGATCGAGCTCGGCGGAGAGGTCTTTGGAGGGCTCGTCGTCGCGAAGCCCAAGGACGAGCTCGCCGATCCGGCTGCGGCGCTCGCCTGGCGGGTCGTGCTGGCCTGCGTAGGAGGCCTGCTCGTGGCTCTCCTCCTCTTCCTCTATGTCTCGCGACGCCTGACGAAGCCGGTGCTGGCGCTCTCCAGGGCGGTCGACGAGGTCCAGGGCGGGAGCTACGAGGTCGACGTGCCGCAGCTGCGGAGCGGCGACGAGATCGCGCATCTCGCAGACCGGTTCCGAGACATGACGGAGCGGCTCGCCGAGGCGAACGCTCTCGAGCGCAACTTCCTCATGACCGTCTCGCACGAGCTGCGGACGCCGCTCACGGCGATCCGCGGCCACGTGGACGCCCTGAGCGAGGGTCTCGCCGAGGACGCCGACGCTCGCGAGGCGTCGCTCGAGGTGATCAGGACGGAGACGGACCGTCTCGCCCGGCTCGTCGGCGATCTCCTCGACCTGGCGAAGCTCGAGGCGAACAGGTTCGCGCTCGTCGAGGAGGAGATCGACGTGGGCCGGTTGCTGGAGCAGGCCTACCAGGGCTTCGTGGAGGAGGCGAGGCGCCGGGCGATCTCCTACGAGCGCGAGGTCGCCGACGCGCCCCTCGTCGTCTCCGATGGCGACCGCCTGCTCCAGATCGTGTCCAACCTGCTCGAGAACGCGTTCGAGTGGACGCCGGACGGCGGATCGGTGACGCTCGGGCTCGAGCAGCGTCGCGGTGGGCTGGTGGCCATCTCGGTCGCGGACTCGGGACCCGGAATCCCGCCCGGCGAGCGCGAGCGGATCTTCCGTCCGTTCTGGTCGAGGAACGGGCAGGGAACGGGGCTCGGTCTGCCAATCGCACGGGAGCTCGCACAGGCGCTCGGAGGGGATCTCGAACTCGAGACCGCCCTCGGGAACGGCTCCCGCTTCGTGCTCGTCCTGCCCGCCGCCAGCGTGCACGTCCGCGAGCCGGCGCTTCGCTGAGCCCGGATAGCCCTTAACCCGGGCCGGTCCGGCGCTCGTCGAGGCGCAGCACGGACCCGCGCGGAGGCGGGCGGTCGCCCACGGCGTGCTCGAGCCTGTCCAGGCCGCGCTCGAGCCGGTCGAGCCGGCGCTCCACGGCGCGCCATCCGGACGCCACGAGGTCGACGAGGAGCTCGAGATCCTCGACGCGGGCGCGGCGCTCCGCGGCGAGGTCGGCCTGAACCCGCTCGAGACGGCGGATCGTCTGCGCGGAGAGTCCTCGCACCTCGGCGACGTGACGAGCCACGGGCAGGACCTCGCGCCGCAGCGACTCGTGCAGCGTGGAGGTGACTCGCTCCGGGAACGTCGCCTCGAGCTCGGCGATGGTCTGCGCGAACGACTCGAGCTGCTCGCGGGCCCGCTCGACCGTCGCCGCGAGCTGGGGCTCGCCGCCTTCGCCCCTGAGCGCGGCGAGGCGCTCGCGAGCTCTGTCGACCGCCTCCGGCTGCACGCACGGACTGTAGCGTGGGCGGCGGATGAAAGCGGCGGACCTCGACTACGAGCTCCCGCCGGAGCTGATCGCCCAGCGTCCGCTTCCTCGGCGCGACGACGCGCGGCTGCTCGTCTTCGACCGCGCCAGCAGCGGCATCCGCCATCGGAGCGTCCGCGACCTCCCCGACGAGCTCGCAGCGGGGGCGCTCGTCGTGGTCAACGACACGAGGGTGGTCCCCGGTCGCTTGCGGCTCCAGCGCCCCGGCGGCGGCGAGGCGGAGGTCCTGCTCGTCGAGGCGGTCGGCGACGGTCTCTACGAGGCGCTCGCCCGCCCGTCCCGGCGGCTACGGCCGGGGATGCGACTCGGGCCGGTCGAGCTGCTCGAGTCGCTCGGCCACGGGAGGTGGCTCGTCCGCCACGATGGCGATCCCGCGGGCGACGTGCCGCTCCCGCCGTACATCCGCGAGCGGCTGGCGGATCCTGACCGCTACCAGACCGTGTATGCGGAGGAGTCCGGCTCGGCGGCGGCGCCGACCGCAGGCCTCCACCTCACGCACGAGCTACTCGCCCGCCTCGACGTCGCGCCGGTCACGCTTCACGTCGGCCTGGACACGTTCAGGCCGATCGGCGCGGACACCGTCGAGGATCACGAGCTCCATGGGGAGCGGTACGAGATCGAGCCCGGATCCTGGGAGCGCATCGCGGCGGCGGACAGTGTGGTCGCCGTCGGAACGACCGTCGTACGGACGCTCGA
Source organism: uncultured Gaiellales bacterium (assembly GCA_964498265.1). Lineage (GTDB taxonomy): Bacteria > Actinomycetota > Thermoleophilia > Gaiellales > Gaiellaceae > CAZCIJ01. The sequence continues at coordinate 2,966 of CAZCIJ010000162.1, forward strand.
GACGGTCGCTCGTGGCGGACCGCTGGCAGGCCGCACGGAGCTGTTCATCGTCCCCGGCTACCGATTCCGGCGCGTGAGCGCCCTCATGACGAACTTCCACCTTCCGCGCACGACGCTGCTCGCCCTCGTGATGGCCTTCGCAGGCGTCGAGCAGACCCGGGAGCTCTACCGCGTCGCGATCGCCGAGCGCTACCGCTTCTACTCCTTCGGGGACGCGATGCTCGTACTCTGAGCGATCGTGGCGGGCTCCCGGGCGAGGACGGCGTTCGAGGTCGTGGCAACCGACGGCGAGGCGCGCGCGGGGGTGCTCCGGACGGCGCACGGGGACGTGCCGACGCCCGCGTTCATGCCCGTCGGGACCAAGGCGTCCGTCAAGGGCATCGATCCGGACACGCTTCGCGACCTCGGCGCCTCCATCGTGCTCGCGAACGCCTACCACCTGCACTTCCGTCCCGGGGAGGACACGATCGCAGCGCTCGGAGGGCTGCACGCGTTCATGGCCTGGCGAGGCCCGATCCTCACCGACTCGGGCGGGTTCCAGGTCTTCTCCTTGCGCGACACGATCACCGCCCTCGACGAGAGCGGCGTGACGTTCCGCTCCGTCTACGACGGCCGGACGGCCAGGCTCACGCCCGAGCGAGCGGCCGAGATCCAGCGCAGGCTCGCCTCGGACGTCGCCATGTGCCTCGACGTGTGCCTGCCGGGAGACGCCGGCCGGCGCGACCACGAGCGCGCCGTCGCGACGACGACCGCCTGGGCGCGGCGGCAGCGAGCTGCGCCCAGGGCGGAAGGACAGCTCCTCTTCGGGATCACGCAGGGGGGCGCCCACACAGACCTTCGCAGCCGCTCGATCGAGGAGATCGCCGCGCTCGGCTTCGAGGGGCATGCCCTCGGAGGCCTCAGCGTGGGGGAGGGGCGCGAGGCCATGCTCGAGACCGTCGCCGCCGCCGGGCCGGCGCTTCCGGCCGACCGGCCCCGGTACTTCATGGGAATCGGCGACCCGGAGGGGATCGTGGAGGTGATCGCCTCCGGCATCGACCTGTTCGACTGCGTGCTGCCGACCCGGCTGGGACGGACCGGCGCTGCGCTCACCTGGGAAGGGCGGCTGAACCTCCGCAACGCGGCGTTCGCCCGCGACGGGCGTCCCCTCGACCCGTCCTGCACGTGTCCGGCGTGCTCCCGCTTCTCGCGCGCGTACCTGCGTCACTTGGTCAACCAACGGGAGCTGCTCGGCCTGATACTTTTGTCAGGTCATAACGTGCGATTCCTACTCGACGTGACCGCCGGCTCGCGGGCTGCGATCGAGCGCGGCGCGTTCGGCGCCTACAAGCTGGAGACGCTCGCTCGCCTCGCGGGCGGCGACGCTGCACCCGGCTAGGAGGAGAGAAGTGGCTTTCATCATCGTCCTCGTCGCGATGCTCGCCCTCATGTACTTCCTGCTCATCCGGCCGCAGCGCGCCCAGCAGCGGCGTGCGCAGGACATGCTCTCCCGGCTCAGGCCGGGCGACGAGGTCATCACCGTGGGAGGCATCTACGGCGACGTCGTGGAGGTCGAGGAGGAGAAGGTCGTGCTCGAGATCGCAGAGGACGTCCACATCGAGGTCACCCGCCGGGCGATCGCGAACATCGTCCCGCCGGAGGTCGAGGTGGGCGAGGGGGACGAGGAGGAGGTCGAGCTCGAGCCTGCGGTCGAGCGGCCGGAGGAGCCGCAGCCGGTCCGCGAAGCGGCGCGGTGGGGCTTCGGGCGTCGCTCGAAGTAGGCCGCCTCCTTCATCGCGTGCGCCGCTACCACCTGATCATCGTCCTCGTCGTCGCCCTCCTCGGGGCAGTCGCGGCGCTCGCGCTGACACGTTCGCCCGTTCTCGGCCTCGACCTCCAAGGAGGTCTCGAGGTCGTGCTGCAGGCGGAGGCGCCGCCCGGGCGCGAGATCACCGACGAGGACCTCGACCGCTCGGTCGAGATCATGCGCAAGCGCGTCGACGAGTTCGGCGTCGCCGAGCCGGAGATTCGAAAGCAGGGCGACGACCAGATCGTCATCCAGCTGGCGGGCATCCACGACCCCGCCGCCGCCGCGGAGCTGATCGGGAAGACCGCCGAGCTCCAGTTCTACGACCTCGAGGCCGACCTCACGGGCCCCTCGGTCTCGCCGGACGGCTTTCCGGCCGCGTCGCCCACCCTGTACCCGCTGCTCAAGGCGATTCAGCCCGACGTCGAGGAAGGGAAGGAGAGCGCCTGGTACCTGTACTCGGCGTCGAAGGAACGCCTGGCGGGCCCCGAGCCGACCCGTCAGGACATCCTCGACGAGCTTCCGGGCGGGAGGGCCCCGGAGGGCTCGGAGTTCCTCGCCGTTCCGCAGGACATGATCGTCATCACTTGCGGACCGAGCGCCGTGGTGTGCCCGGGCGTGAATCAGTCGCCTCCGACCCGGACCTACTACTACCTCTTCGACTACGCGCCGACCGCCGAGGAGCCGATCCCGGAGCTGACCGGGAACGACCTCGAGCTGGGCGGGACGCGCAACGACTTCGACCCCCAGACGGGCCAGCCGGTCGTGCTCCTCCAGTTCACGGACGCGGGCGGCGACAAGTTCGAGGAGATCACGCGCGAGCTGGCGGTGCGCGGCCGCACGCTCACGACGCGCCTGGGGAGTCAGACGCCGTTGCTCCAGCACTTCGCGATCGTGCTCGACGGCGAGATCCAGTCCTTCCCCTCGATCGACTTCACCGACCCGTCGGTGGCGAACGGCATCTCCGGAGGGAGCGCCCAGATCACGGGCCTCGGCTCCGTGCAGGAGGCGCGGGACCTCGCGCTCGTCCTGCAGACGGGCGCGCTCCCGCTGCGCTTCGAGCAGGTCGATCGCACCGACGTCTCCGCGACGCTGGGCGAGGACTCGCTGCGGCAAGCGATCGTCGCCGGCATCGGCGGCCTGATCGCGGTCGCCGTCTTCCTGCTGATCGTCTACCGCTTCCTCGGCCTCGTCGCGATCGCCGGACTTCTGATCTACGGGGCGCTCCTGTACGGGACGATCCTTCTCTTCAACGTGACCCTCACGCTGCCCGGCTTCGCCGGCGTGATCCTCACGATCGGCATCGCCGCGGACGCGAACATCGTCATCTTCGAGCGCATCAAGGAGGAGGTGCGGGCCGGCAGATCGGTCCGCGGCGCCATCTCGAACGGCTACAGGAAGGGGTTCGCGACCATCGTGGACGCGAACGTCGTCACGATGATCACCGCCTTCGTGCTCTTCGCGATCGCGATCGCGAGCGTCAAGGGCTTCGCGCTCATGCTGCTCATGGGGACGCTCGTGTCGATGTTCACGGCCGTCGCGGCCACCAGGGGGATGCTCTCGCTGCTGTCGGGGTTCCGCTGGTTCGACAACCCGGCCTTCATGGGAGCGAGGGCGGCAACGATCCCTCGCTGGCTGCGCATCGACGTGAACAGCCAGAAGCGACGCCGCATCTGGCTCTCGATCGCGACCGTCCTGATCGTCGCGAGCATCATCTCTCTCGCCGTCAAGGGGCTGAACCTCGGCATCGACTTCCAGGGAGGGAGCCAGGTCTCGTTCACCACGCCGGAGCCGGTCTCGGTCGAGCGGGTGCGAGAGGTGTCCTCGACCGTCGTCCCGGCGAACGCGGTCGTTCAGGGCCGAGGCGACGCGACGGGCGACGAGTACGCGAGCTTCCAGATCCGCACCGAGTCGCTGACGGTCGCTGAGCAGGACGAGCTCGAGCTCACGCTCGAGCAGGATCTCGACGCCGAGATCACCGCCGTCCGCAACGTCTCCGGCAGCTTCAGCTCGCAGATCGCGCGCGGCGCCATCCTCGCGATCGTCGTCTCCTTCGCGCTGATCTCGCTGTACGTCACGTTCCGCTTCCAGTGGCGCTTCGCGGTCCCCATCCTGCGCACGCTCTTCAGCGACATCCTGATCACCCTGGGCGTGTACTCGATCAGCGGCCGGGAGATGACCACGGCCACGATCGCCGCGGTGCTGACGATCCTCGGCTACTCGATCTACGACACGATCATCATCTTCGACCGCATCCGCGAGAACATGCCGCTTATGAGGCACTCGAGCTTCGCCGCCATCGCGAACCAGTCGGTGTGGGAGGTGATCCGGCGCTCGCTGGCCACGACGTTCAGCACGCTGCTGCCGGTGGCGAGCCTCCTCGTCTTCGGCGGGGATACGCTCAAGGACTTCGCCTTCGCGCTGCTCGTCGGCATCGGGCTGGGCTCGATCTCGACGCTGTTCGTCGCGACTCCGTTCCTGACCGTGCTCATGGAGCGCACGCCCGAGTACGCGAAGCGCAGGGGACAGGTGGAGCCGGAGGAGAAGCCGCTCGACGCCGAGCTCGAGCCGTCGGAGTCCCCGCGCAGGCTCCGGCTGCCGCGCCGCGCCCCTGCGGCGGTCGCCGTCGCCGGCGAGCCCTCGGGAGCGGTCGGTCTCGAGTCCGGGGAAGCGCCGGACGACGAGCTGCGCGAC
>CAZCIJ010000163.1:0-7418 GCA_964498265.1 uncultured Gaiellales bacterium
GCTGCGACGGAGGACGCAGCCTGATCCGCAAAGCCGCCGGCATCGAGTTCCCCGGCTGGGATCCGACAATCAGCTCCTTGGTCGCCGAGGTCGAGATGCGCGAGGAGCCGGAGTTGGGCATCCGCCGCGATCACAAGGGCACCCAGGCCATCGGCAGGCTGGAGGACGGGGAGCGGGTCCGGGTCGTGGTCAGCGAGCAGCACGCTGGGCAAACCGGTGAGCCGACCCTGCGTGATCTCAGCCAGGCGCTCGTCGCTGTATGGGGAACGGACTACGGAGTGCACAGCCCCACCTCGATCTCCCGGTTCACGGACATGACCCGGCAGGCGGCGTCCTACCGGGAGGGACGTGTGCTGCTTGCGGGCGACGCCGCGCACGTGCATTACCCGGTGGGTGGGCAGGGCCTCAACATCGGTGTGCAGGATGCGGTGAACCTGGGATGGAAGCTGGCCCAGGTGGTTCACGGCACATCGCCGGAAAGCCTGCTGGATACCTACCATGCCGAGCGGCACCCGGTCGCTGCCCGGGTGTTGCAGAACACGATGGCGCAGACTGCGCTCACCCGCTCCGATGCGCGTATCGACGCCTTGCGCGACACGATGTCCGAGCTGCTGAGCATGGACGAGCCGCGCAAGCGGTTCGCCGCGATGATGTCTGGGCTGGACATTCGCTACGACCTCGGTGAGGGGCACCCGCTGCTCGGGCGCCGCATGCCCGATCTCGATCTGGCCACCCCGGACGGCCCGCTGCGGGCGTTCACCCTCCTGCACGATGCCCGGCCGGTGCTACTCAACCTCGGCGAGCCCGGCGGCTTGGACGTCACTCCGTGGGCCGATCGGGTTCAGCTGATCAACGCCAAACACGTCGGCGTTTGGGAGCTTCCGGTTGTCGGCGCGGTCCCTGCTCCCACCGCCGTGCTCATTCGCCCCGACGGGCATGTCGCCTGGGCGGGAGACCACACCCACACGGGCCTCCCTGACGCGCTCGCCACCTGGTTCGGACCACCCACAGCGGGGTAGCACACCGGCTTCCAAGCTCATGTGTTAGGAGCCCTTTCAAGGGCCGACGGGATCGTGATCTCCGTGGCCGTGACCGGTGTCCACCACCATGAGCCCCCCCTCGATCGCGCGGATTGCCAGGCCGAAGGTGTCGAGGAGCGTCTCCGGCGTCAGAGCCTCCTCGGGCGACCCCAGGGCGACGACCCGCTGCGCGAGAAGCATCACGAGATCGGCTTGCATCGCGTCCCCGATGTCGTGCGTCGCGACGACGACGGCTGCTCCGCGCTCGCGCTCCGCGGCGAGGGCATCGTCCAGGAGCACGCGGCCCACGGCGTCGAGGCCGGCTGCCGGCTCGTCCAGGAGCAGCACGTCGGCTCGGCGGGCGAGCGCCTGCGCAACGAAGACTCGTTGCTGCTGCCCCCCGGAGAGCTCGCGCAACGGCTCGGCGGCGAGGTCCACGACGTCCATGCGCTCGAGCGCCTCGCGGACCGCGGCCCGGTCGCCCGGCCGCATGCGGCCGAGCAGACCCTTGCCGGCGAAGCGGCCCATACGCACGACCTCGACCGCACGGATCGGGAGGAGCAGCGAGTTCGTGTGGAACTGGCTGAGGTACGCGACCCGCTCCGGGTGGGCGCCCGGGCGAGCGCCGAGCACGGCCACCCTCCCGCCGTACGGGGGAAGGAGCCCCGCGAGCGTCTTGAGAAGCGTCGACTTGCCCGCGCCGTTCGTTCCCACGAGCGCCAGCACGCTGCCGAGGGGGAGCTCGACGTCGATGCCGGCGACGAGCGCCCGGCCCCCGTAGCCGACGGCCGCGCCGGCGAGCGACAGCCCGGCGCGCTCGCTCATGCCGACCGGCCCCGCGCGCCCACGCCGGAGGCGGCCATGCTCGCGAAGAGGACGGCGAAGAAGAGCGCGACGGCGACGAGGACGACGGAGGCGCCCCCCGCGAGGTCGAAGTGGTAGGAGACGAGCAGCCCTGCGACCACCGACACGACTCCGAGGGCTGCGGCGAGCGCCATCGCCGACACGATCCGGCTCGTCACGAGCGCAGCCGCTCCGGCCGGCGCGAGCAGCATCCCGAGCACGAGCAGGGTCCCGACGCTCTGGAACGAGACGACGACCGTCGCAGCCACGAGCGCGAGCATGAGGCCCTCGTAGAGCGTGGGGCTGAACCCGGCCGTCTGCGCCTGCTCGCGATCGAAGCAGAGAAGCAGGAAGGGCCGGGCGCACACGATCGCCGCCGCGATCACCGCGGCGGTCACGCCCAGCTGGATCCAGACGTCGCTCCAGGAGATGCCGAGGATGTCTCCGAAGAGGATGCGGGTCAGATCTCCCGTGAACGACGTCGAGCGCGACACGATGACGACGCCGAGCGCGAGCATCCCCACGAACAGCAGGCCGATCGCCGTCGTCGAGGTGAGCGCCGACCGCCGCGTCACCCACGTCATACCGGTGATCATGACGGCTGCGGCAACCGCAGCGCCGAGCATGCCGGAGACCTCCAGGAGGACCGCGACCGCGACGCCGGGCAGGACGCCGTCGCCGAGCGCCTCGCCGATGAACGCGAGCCCGCGCAGGACGACGTAGGTGCCGACGACGGCGCATGCCAGCGCGACGAGCGTGCCCGCGACGAGCGCACGCACCATGAACGCGTTGTCGAGGAAGGGATCGACGAGCGCGCCCACCGGGCCCGCTATGGACCGAGAGCGTCCGAGATCTTCGTCGCGATGTCACGCATGAACGTGAAGTACGAGCCGTCGTCGGGGAGGCTATGCGACGGCAGCTCGACGACGTCGACGCCGGTCTCCTCGCCGATTGCCTCGGCGACCTGCGATGGTGTCCCGATCTCCGTGAAGATCGCCGGCACGCCCGCCTCCTCGATCTGCCGCTTCAGCTGGGCAAGCCCGCCTGCGGAGACCTCCGCCTGGGAGGAGATGCTCGGTATGAGCGCTCCGACGAGCTCGAAGTCGTAGCGGTCGGCGAAGTAGCCCATGGACTCGTGGCCGGTCACGAGCCTGCGCTCGCCGGCGGGAATCCCGGCGAGCATCTGCTCGAGCTCGGTGTTCAGCGCCTCGAGCTCGGCTTCGAGCTCGGACGCGCGAGCCGAGACGTCGAGGCCGAGGTCCTGCTCGAGCCTCGCCGCGAGCGCGGCGACGACGGCTTCCATCGCCAGCGGGTCTGTCCAGATGTGAGGATCCTCGGCGCCGGCGCCGTGCTCATCCTCGTGCTCACCGGCGTGCTCCCCGCTCGCTTCCCCCGCGTGCTCCTCGTCCTCGCGGACCTCACTCTCGCCGACCGTGCGCACCTCGACGTAGTCGGTGGCGAAGAGCACCGGCACGCCGGCGCTCGCGGCCTGGTCGAGCGGGCCCTCGAGCATCTCCTCGAGGTCGAGGCCGTTCGCGACCACGATGTCCGCCTCGTTGATCGCCTCCACGTTCTTGGCCGACGGCTGCCAGTCGTGAGGATCGACGCCGTTCGGCATCAGGACCTGCACCTCGGCCGTGTCCCCGACGAGCTCCTCGACGAGCGAGCCGAGCACCGAGTAGGTCACGACGATGGCTCCGCCGTCTTCTTCGGGGGACGCCGAGAGCGAGCCGCCGCACGCGGCGAGCACGAGCGTCGCGACGACGGCGGCCAGGAGGGCCGGTGCGATCCGGCGCGGCTGCATGCGCCGCACTCTAGCGAGAACGAGAATGATTCGCGTTTAGCGACAGCTGGGGCAGGAGCCGCGCAGGACGACGTCGTGCCCCTCGAGCTCGAAGCCCAGGCGATCGGAGAGCCCCTCGAGGGCGTCCTCGAGCTCGTCGTCCTCGAACGCCGCCACGGTGCCGCAGCTGTCGCAGACGACGTGGTGGTGATGCTCCCCGCTCGCGTGCGCCGGCTCGTAGCGTGCCACTCCTTCCCCCATGTCGAGCCGCTGGACGAGCTTCATGGAGGTGAGCAGGTCGAGCGCCCGGTAGACGCTCGCGATGCCGATGCGCCGGCCGTCCTCCCTGAGGCGGTCGAAGATCTCCTGCGCCGTGAGGCAGCAGTCCTGCCCCGCCAGGAGCTCGACGACTGCCGTCCGGGCGCCGCCCGAGCGGTACCCGGCGCGCCGAAGCTCGTCGAGCGCGTGATCGAGCCAGACGGTCTGGACCGGGGTCACGACCTCACGATAACGGCTCTCATCGACGCCCATCGCGTCTAGACGATTGATCGATACACCGATCAATCGTCTCGATACACGGCACGGCCGTCCCAGCTACGAGCGCCGCAAGCGGCCGATTCGGCCGCTTGCGGCGGTGCTGCCGCGACGTTTGATCGGACGTTCCGATCAAAACATCTAGGTGACGACGCGGTACACCTCGAAGGCTTCCGCGTACTCGCGGCCGATCGTGATCCCGCGCGTTCGCGCGAGATTCCAGATGTACTCGGCGTTCGCGTAGTTGCGGTGCTGCTGGGAGGCGTAGCGGCCGAGGGCAGCCACCTTGCCCTCGATGTGATGGCGGTCGAGGGCGACGAAGGCCTGGTAGCGGAAGTCGAGCGCGTTCCAGGGGATCTCGTAGCCGAGCACGGTCGTACGTCGAAACGCGCGCAGGCCCTCCTGGGCGACCGTCTGGTGGTCCTGGTGGATGTCGCCGACGCACGGCTGGAGCACGGCGTCAGGCGGCCACTCCTCCCAGAGGTCGATCAGGAGCTCGAGGATCTCCTGGCGGCGGTCGGGGAACGTTCGCACGTCGAAGTCGTGCACCGTGAGGCGCTCGGCCGCGATGCCGATCTCCCTCGTCGCCTCCCTGACCTCGCGCGCGAGCGCGTCGGGCGGGAATCCCGGTGGAAGCGACTTCGTCGCGATCGAGAACGCGACGTAGCGCACCTCGACGCCCGCCTCGATCAGACGCGCGATCGTGCCGCCGCAACCGAACTCACCGTCGTCGGTGTGCGGCGCGAGCACGAGCACGCGGCGCCAGCCGGCGATCACGGGCGCCCCGTCCCCTGGGCCGCCGCCCTGGCCCCTACCACCGTGACCCCTCCATCTCCTGGCGGCGAGCCTGCACCACCACGGCCAGGATCCCGAGAGCGCCCCAGACCATCGGGTCCTCGAAGAAGGCATTGTAGAAGCAGCTGTGCACGGCGACGGCGACGACCGTAAGGCCGGCGGCCCAGGCCGCCGCCCGCGGGAACGCCGCTCCCGCGGCAGCGCGGCGGAACGCCGCCCAGGCTGCGGCGGCCAGGAACCAGGCGAAGAGCAGCAGGCCCACGAAGCCCGTCTCGGCGGCCACCGTGACCGGCGTCGTGTGCGAGGCGGCGCTGCGCTCCGCCCGCGGCCGGAGATCGAGGCGCTCGACGTAGGCCTCCTTGAAGCCGCCGAGCCCCACGCCGAGAAGCGGATGGTCGAGCGCGATCTCGATCCCGTTCTCGACGAGCTCGCCGCGCAAGCCGTCTCCCTGGGCAAGCGAGATCTCGGCCCTGGCCCCGAGGGAGACCAGCGCCGCCGCTGCGAGAGCGGCCGCGGCGAAGGCGCGCGCGCGCCAGCCGACCGCCGAGAGCACGAGGATCCCGGCGACCAGGGCGGCGAAGCTCGACTGCGAGTACGAGAACAGGAGCCCGACCCACGTGACCGCGATCCCCGCGACGAGCGGCGCGGACCAGCGCCGCGCGAGGCTTAGGGGGAGGAGGAGCACGACGAGCGTCGCCAGGATGGCGACGACGAGGAAGCGGCCGTAGATCGACGGGTCCCAGAAGAGGGAGTTCACCCGGAAGAACGGCTCGACCTGATTCCCGACGATGACCTTCGGGTTCCAGAAGACGTCCTTCGCGAGCCACTGCCCGATACCGAACGCGGCGAAGAGCAGGCCCATGCCCGCGAGCAACTGCCAGAGGCGCGCGATCCCGCGCTCGCGCCACGGCAGCCGCGCGAGCGCCGCCGCGAGCAGACCGAACGGAGCGAGGAAGAACAGCACCTCGATGGCCGCCTCGCGGAGGTCGTCGCTCCAGACGGTGGAGAGCCCGAGCCAGCCGAGGAGGATCGCGAAGGGCCACGCGAGCGGACCGAGCTCGCGCGCGCGCGAGTCACCTCGCAGGAGCTCCCAGACGAGAAGCACCGCGGCGCCGGCGACGATCGCGTAGAGCGGCACGAGCAGGTTCGCCTCCGTGTCGCCGATCGAGACCGGGATTCGCGCCGGCGTCATGGCGAGCGCGAGCAGCGGCAGGGACCAGGGCCAGCGCCGGAAGCACGCCGCGAGCACGACCGCGATGGCCAGACCGGCGAGCGCGGCGCCGACGAGCGGCCCAGTCTCGCCCGAGGGCGCGAGGAGGGGCACGAGGAGCGCGCAGCCGAGAACCCACGACGCGAGCCCGAGGAGCCGCGCGCCGCGCGGCCGCGCAAGCACGACCAGTGCGAGCCCGGCGACGGCGAGCGGCCCGCCGACCCGTGCGAGCTCCGCGCTCACCCCGACTGTCCCGTGAGCTCGACCGTCGCCGTGACCGGCTCGGACACGTTCCCGGCGGGATCGCGGGCGCGCAGGACGAGCGTGTACTCGCCTGGCGGCAGCGGCCGGCCGTCGACCCGCCCCGACCAGTTCAGCCCTGCCCTGCCGGCGGGGCGAGAGCGGCCGCGCACGACGACCGTCTCGGGCAGGTCCGTGCCGCGGACCGAGAGATCGGCGCCGGCGCGGTCGTTCGTCCGGTAGACGACGCGGACGCGATTCGGGGACGCTCGCACGTCGAGGATCCGAGCTCGCGGCGCGACGGTGTCCACCTCGATCGTCGTCGGCAGCAGGATCGTCCTGTCCTGGCGCTCGAGTCGCACCTCGAGCCGATACCGGCCGTCGGGGACGACGGACCCGTTCTGCGCCCGTCCATCCCACTCGAGCACGAGCGGCCCGCGGCGCGCCCGCTTGCCGTCGAGCAGGGTGCGCACGGGCTCGCCGTCCGCATCGACGATCACGGCGGTGACGCTGTCCCCCTCGCGCAGCCGCAGCCGCATGCGCGTCGCCTCCCCGTCGCACTCGCAGGTTGGAGCGATGACGCGTGGCGTGAAGCGGGGCGTGCCAATCGGCGACGGCTCGTCCTTCAGCCGTTGCGTGACGGCGAAGGCGGCGCTCGTGCCCCCGACCAGCGCGAGGAGGAGGAGAATCGTGGCGATTCGAGGCACGGCGGCCGATTCTAGGGGCCTGCCGCGGTCTTAGAACGCGCCGACGAGCTTGAGACCGGACACGAAGAGCACGAGGGCCAGCGCCGTCCGGATCGTCCTCTCGGGCAGCCGCACCGTCAGCTGGCCGCCGATCAGGATCCCCGGAACCGACCCGATCAGGAGCCAGCCGAGGGCGCCGACGTCCACGTTCCCGACCGCCAGGTGCGTGAGCCCGGCGGCCCAGAGGAGGATGGCGGCGTGGAAGATGTCGGTGCCGACGATCTTCGGCGCCGTGAGAGGGAAGAGCA
>CAZCIJ010000164.1:0-7384 GCA_964498265.1 uncultured Gaiellales bacterium
GATCGTGCGCGAGATGGAGAACACGCTGCTGCGCAGCGGGCGCTCCGCGGTGCTGAACATGGCCCGCGACTTCTCGTGCGCCATCATCACCGCCGACAACCGCCTGCTGGCCTCGGCGGAGGGGCTCCCGGTGCACGTGATCGGCATGGAGTTCCTCGCGCAGGCGATGACCGACTTGCACGACGACATCGAGGAGGGCGATGCCTTCCTCCACAACGACCCGTACCTCGGCAACACCCATCCGGCCGACCACACCGTGCTGGTGCCCGTCTACGCAGAAGGCCGGCACGTGTTCACGGTGGCGGCGAAGGCGCACCAAGCCGACTGCGGCAACGCCCAGCCGACCACCTACATGCCCTATGCGCGCGACGTCTACGAGGAGGGAGGGTTGATCTTCCCCGCCGTCCGCGTGCATCGCCGCTACGAGGAGGTGGCCGACATCATCCGCATGTGCCGGCGCCGCATACGCGTCCCCGATCAGTGGTACGGAGATTTCCTGGCACAGGTCGGCGCAGCGCGGATCGGCGAGGCGCGTCTCGTCGAGCTCTGCACGAAGTACGGCCTCGAGACCGTCGAGCGCTTCGTGGAGGAGTGGTTTCAGTACTCCGAGCGGCGGATGGCGCACGTGATCGCGCAGATGCCGGCGGGAACCGTTGTCGGCTCCGGCCGCCACGACCCCTTCGGGCCGGTTCCCGAGGGCATCCCGATCACCGTGCGCGTCACGGTCGACCACGAGGAGGGTGTCGTCGAGCTCGACCTCATGGACAACGTCGACTGCCTTCCGGCGGGCCTCAACGAGTCCCAGACCTGCGCGATGAACAACGTCATGACCGGGCTGTTCAACTCCATCGACCCGGACATCCCGCACAACGCCGGTACGTTCAGGCGCGTGCGCGTGAAGCTGCGCGAGAACTGCGTCGTCGGGATCCCGCGCTTCCCTCACTCCTGCTCCGTCGCCACGACCAACGTCGGCGAGCGCCTCGTCGTCACCACGCAGCGGACGATCGCAGACGCCCTCCCCGGCTACGGCCTCGCCGAGGGCGCGTGCGGCATCGGACCGGGCTTCGCCGTCGTGTCCGGAGTCGATCGCCGCAAGGGCGGCGAGCCCTACGTGAACCAGAAGTTCCTGGGGTCGCAGGGCGGTCCCGCCGGTCCCGAGATCGACGGCTGGCTCACGTACGGGAACGCGGTCACGAACGGCCTCATGTTCCGCGACGCGGTCGAGATCGACGAGCAGAAGTACCCGATCCGGATCGAGGAGATCCGGATCCGCTCCGACTCCGAGGGCGCAGGCAGGCGCCGGGGAGCTCCGGGGACGCGCGTCGTCTACGGACCGAAGTGGGACCGGATGACCGCCGCCTACGTCACGGACGGCCACGTCTTCCCGCCGCGCGGGACCCAGGGCGGCGGGGACGCAGCGGCGTCGATCCCGCTCAGGGTGCGCGCGGGCGGATCGGACGAGGGCCTGCCGCCGATCGCGCAGGTCGACATCGAGCCTGGCGAGCTGCTCGGGCATCTCCTGAGCGGCGGCGGGGGTTACGGCGATCCGCTCGAACGCGAGCCCGAGCTGGTGCGCGACGACGTGCTCGCGCGGTTCGTCACGTTCGAGCGAGCACGGGACGTCTACGGTGTCGTCTTCCGCCGGGACACGCTCACGGACGAGCTCGCCGTCGACGACGTCGCAACGGCGCGCCGCCGGGAGCAGTTGCGGGCGCCGGGGAGCTCCGCGTGACCGTGACGCTCGATCTCACGGGACGCGTGGCGGTCGTCACAGGCGCGAGCTCGGGTATCGGCGCGGCAACGGTCGAGGCGCTGGGCGACGCCGGCGCCGACGTCGTGCTCGTCGGGCGCGACCGCGAGCGGCTGCAACGCAGCGCAGAGCGCGTCGAAGCCCGCCGCGCTCGCGCATCCGCGATCGCCGTCGACATCGCCGACGACCACGCGCCTCAGGAGATCGTCGACGGCGCGCTTGGGAGCTTCGGAAGGCTCGACGTCCTCGTCCATTCCGCGGCGCTCTTCGAGCCAATGCCGTTCGCGGAGATGCCGCGCGAGAGTCTCGACCGGCAGTGGGCGACGAACGTTCGGGCTCCGCTCCTGCTCACCCAGGCTGCCGTGCCGCACCTGGCGGCCGGGAGCTCTGTCGTCTTCGTCTCGTCGATCGCGGGTCACGTCGGCTTCCAGAGCTCGCTGGCGTACTGCGCGACGAAGGGCGCGCTCGAGCTCGCCGCCCGCGCGCTCGCGCTCGAGCTGTCGCCCAGGGACGTCCGAGTCAACGTCGTCGCTCCCGGCAACATCAGGACTCCGATGAACGAGGTGCTGCGCACGACGACCGACTACGAGGCGGTCTGCAACGCGCAGACGCCGGCGGGACGCTTCGGCGAGCCCGAAGAGATCGCGGCAGCCATCGTCTTCCTCGTCTCTCGCGCGGCGAGCTACGTCCACGGCGCGTCGCTGCTTGTCGACGGGGGGTGGACTGCGAGGTGAGCACGCAGGGGAAACGCTCGCAGGTCGGCCGCTCGGCGGGCGAGGAAGGGCGCGAATGTCAGTCGTTCAAGGGTCCCGCTTCTGGACCCGGGTCGTGAGAGGAGGAGACGTGCACGGAAAACCCCTGAGGATCATGCTCCTGCTGCTGCTGGCGGCTGGCCTTGCGGTCGCTGCTGCCGGCTGCGGCGGAGGCGACGAGGAGGCCGCAGCGACCGAGGAGCCTGCACCGGCCGAGGAGGCTCCAGCCGAGGAGCCGGCGGACACCGGAGCGGCTGCCGAGCCGGAGGAGGAAGTGGCGGGCGAGGCGCCGTCGGGCGAGCCGATCCTGATCGGGATCTCGGCCGCCGAGACCGGCATCCTGGCCCCGTACGACCTCCAGGCCGCGCAGCTGTTCGAGATGCGGATCGACGAGATCAACGCCGAGGGCGGCGTGCTCGGGCGGCCGATCGAGGTGCAGTGGATCGACACGAAGTCGGATCAGCCCCTGGCCGCGACGAACGCCGAGGAGCTGATCGACAACGGCGCCATTGTGATCATCGCCACGTGCGACTTCGACTACTCGTTCCCGGCCGTCAACGCCGCGCGCGGTCGCGACGTGCCCGGGATCGCCCTCTGTGCGTCGTCGCCGAAGGCCGCGACGCCCGATATCGTCGGCCCGTACGCAGGCTCGATGGGGCTCGGCTCGGACGGTGAGGGCGTGGCGATGGCGGAGTGGCTGCGTGAGAACCGGCCGGAGCTCCAGCGCGCCTACATCTTCAAGGACACGTCGCTCGAGTACTCGAAGGCGACCGCCGACTACTTCAAAGCCCGCTGGCTTGAGCTGGGCGGCGAGGTCTGCGGCGAGGACTCGTTCGTCGGCGGTCCGGATCTCGACCTGTCCTCGCAGGTGACGCGCCTGCGCGGTGCGGTCGAAGGGTGCGACGTCATCTATGACGGCTCCTGGCAGCCGTACGGGTCGCAGCTCGTCCGGGCGATCCGCGATGCGGGAATCGACATGTGGATCGCGACGAACGCGTCGGTGAACGGCACGCTCGTCAACGAGGTTGCGGGGGACGTGTCGAACTTCCTCGCTCTGGGCTTCGCCTGTCTGCCGACCTACTGCGAGGGCACGCAGACCGAAGAGGTCGTGACGATCTCCGACAACTTCGAGGCGAAGTACGGCGAGCCGATCGGCAACCACTACGCGCTTCCGGGCTACCGACTCGCCGACGTCGTCGTGGCTGCGATCGAGGCGGCCGGATCGACCGAAGGGCCGGCGATTGCCGAGGCCCTCTTCAACTCCGAGAACACGTTCGACTACTTCGGGAGCGAGATGAGGTTCACGGAGGACTGCCACCGGCCGCAGCCGGCCGCCTACTCGGTCGAGGAGTTCCAGAACGGCGTCGACACGCAGATCGACGCGGTGGAGGTCACAGCGATTCCCGACATCGGCGACGGCAGTCCGTGCTCGGGCGACCTGTCGGGGCTCGGAGGCTAGGTAGAGGAGCGCGAGACGATGACGCGCGCCGACGGCCCGGCTCCCACCAAGCTCGTCGCGGAGCAGATCCACGTCTGGTTCGAGGGTGTCCGGGCCGTCGACGGCGTCGACCTGACGCTCGAGCAGGGTCGGATCATGGGGCTGATCGGACCGAACGGCGCAGGGAAGACCACATTCATGAACGCCGTGAGCGGCTTCGTGCCGCTCACGGCGGGGAGGGTCGCGCTCGACGGCCTCGACGTGACCGGCTGGTCGCCGCAGAAGCTCGTCGGGCGGGGCCTCGTTCGAACCTTCCAGGACGTCGCCACCTTCCCCGAGCTCTCCGTCTTCGAGAACGTCGAGCTCGGAGCGTTAGGCGCGGGGCTCGGTCGCCGGCAGGCACGGAAGCGAGCGTCGGCCTTGCTCGAGGCGATGGGGCTTGAGGGCCTCGCGCGCCTGCCGGCCTCGGCCCTGCCGCACGGCGACGAGCGCCGCATCGGCATCGCCCGCGCTGCCGCCGTCCAGCCGACGTTCCTCCTGCTCGACGAGCCCGCCGCGGGCCTGGACGACGCCGAGAGCCTTGCGCTCACCGACATGATCGCGCGCCTGCGCGGGGAGCTGGGTTGTGGCGTGCTTCTCGTCGAGCACGACATGCGGATCATCTTCCGCGTCTGCGAGCGCATCCAGGTCCTCGACTACGGCAAGTCGATCGCGGTCGGCACGCCGGACGAGGTCCGCACGAACAAGGCGGTCATCGCCGCGTACCTCGGCGAGAAAGGAGCGCAGATTGCTGCGTCTCGCTGACGTCAGCACGCACTACGGACGCGTCGCCGCCGTGCAGGGCCTCTCGCTCGAGGTCAACGAGGGCGAGCTCGTCGGCCTGATCGGGCACAACGGCGCCGGGAAGTCGACGACGCTCTGGACGATCGCCGGCGTGCTTCGTCCGTCGTCGGGCGAGCTCACGTTCGAAGGGCGCTCCATCGCGGGGAAGTCCCCGGATCAGGTGCTCCGGCTCGGAATCTCGCTCGTGCCCGAGGCCCGGCGGATCTTCGGCAGCCTCACCGTGGGCGAGAACCTCCGTATCGGCACGACGGGGCGGAGCGACCGCCGCGCGGCCAGCGCGGACATCAAGACTATGTGCGAGCGCTTCCCCGTCCTCGGCCGGTACGCCGATCGCTCGGCCGCGAAGCTCTCCGGCGGCGAGCAGCAGCAGCTCGCGATCGCCCGCGCGCTCCTCGCGCGGCCGAAGCTCCTCTTGCTCGACGAGCCGACGCTCGGCCTCGCGCCCCTGGTCGTCGACCGGGTCTTCGAGATCCTGCAAGAGCTTCGCGAGGAGGGCGTCACCATCCTGCTCGTCGAGCAGAACGCCGCGCGGACGATCGAGGTCGCCGACCGCACCTACGTGATGAGGAGCGGGGGCCGGATCGCCTTCCACGGCACGGCGAAGGAGCTCGCGAAGATGGGCGACTTCGAGAGCACCTACATCGGCATGGGGCGATAGACCGTGACCGAGGCGCTCCAGTACATCATCGACTCGATCGCGTTCGGGAGCCTCTTCGCCGTGATGGCACTCGGCCTCGCCCTCCTCTTCAACGTGATGGGCCTCATGAACTTCGCATACGGCGAGCTGATCATGGCCGGCGGCTACACGATGTTCTACACGCGGGGCGCGGGCTGGGTGGCGATGGTTGCCATGACGCTTCTCATCGTCACCGTCCTCTCGCTGCTGCTCGAGCTCGTGGCCTTCCGGCCGTTGCGCAACGCCTCGCCGATGACGCTCCTGATCTCCTCCTTCGCGGTCAGCTACGGGCTCCAGCAGATCGGCTGGATGACGGTCGGCAAGGGGCCGCAGAAGGGCGTCGAGCCCTTCCCGTGGCTGACCCGGCAGATGGACATCGGCGGTGTGCTCATCTCGCGCCTGGCGATTCTGACCATCGTCGTGACGCTGCTTCTGCTCGTCGGGATGACACTGCTCTTGAAGAGGACGGCCCTCGGCATCCAGCTACGCGCCTCCGCCGAGGACTTCCGAATGGCCCAGCTCGTCGGCGTGAGAGCGAACTGGGTGATCTCGGCCGCCTTCGGCATCACAGGCGTCCTCGCGGGCGTCGTCGCCGTCCTCTACGTGCTCCGCGTGGGCGCGATCGATCCCGAGATCGGACGGGGCCCGCTCCTCGTGGCGTTCGTCGGCGGCGTGATCGGCGGGCTCGGCAGCCTGCCCGGCGCCGTGCTGGGCGGGTTCGTGCTCGGGATGATCATCAACATCATGCAAGCTGCCCTCCCGGTCACGCTGGCGAGCCACACGCTCATGTTCGCGTTCCTGGCCGTCATCCTGATCCTCGTCCTCCAGCCGAACGGCCTGGTCGCCATCAGGCTCGGAGTGCTCACCCGAGCGTGGCGGCGGCGGCGGCGAGGACCGCCGGTTGCTGAGGGAGCTCGCCCGTGACGAGGCTCCGTCGGCTCGAGGAGCCCGCCCGGCGCGGCTGGCCGCCGCTGTTCCTGTGCGCGGTCGTGGCGGCGAGCTGGGCCATCGTCGAGGGTCTCGACGATGTCGTCTACACGCGCATCGCGGTGCTGATGTTCCTCTCGCTCATGGTGGTGCTCGGGCTCCAGATCTTCAGCGGCAACTCGGGCGTCCTCTCCTTCGGGCACATCTCGTTCATGGCGATCGGGGCGTATTCGTCGGCGCTGCTGACGATTCCGACGGATATCAAGGAGTTCACGTTCCTGACCATGCCGAGCTTCCTGAAGTCTTGGGTCTTCCCCGCGGAGCTCGGGACGCTCGAGGGGACCCTGGCAGGCGCGGGCTTCGCCATGGTCTTCGCCCTCCTCTTCGCGGCGCCGATCACTCGACTCAGGGGCGTGCAGGCCGGGATCGGCACGCTCGCGATCCTGGTCATCGTCAACGTCTTCCTCGTGCAGACGACGTCCATCACGCGCGGGACGAGCACGATGATCGGGGTTCCCGAGACGACGACGTTCCTCCAGGTGACGATCTGGTCGCTGATCTTCATCCTCGTCGCCTTCGGCTTCCAGCAGTCTCGCTTCGGCCTGCGCATCCGGGCCTCACGCGAGAACGAGCGCGCCGCGCGGTCGGTCGGGGTGCCGGTGTCGTGGGAGCGGGCGATCGCCTGGGTGCTCTCAGGGTTCGTGGTCGGTGTGGCAGGCGCGCTCTACGGGCACTTCTTCGTGGCCTTCGCCCCTGGGGCCTTCTTCTTCGACTTCACGTTCATCACGATCGCGATGCTCATCGTCGGCGGGATGACGAGCGTCACCGGCGCGATCGTCGGCGTCTACTTCATCACGTTCGTCGACGAGCTCTTCCGCCGCTGGGAGGTGGACGGGCTGGGCGGGGTCCAGCCCCCATCCGGGACTGCCAACCTCGTGCTCGCCGCCATCCTGCTCGCGACGCTCATCCTGCGCCCGAAGGGCATCACCGGTGGCAAG
>CAZCIJ010000165.1:0-7337 GCA_964498265.1 uncultured Gaiellales bacterium
CGCCGATGCTGCATCTCCGCGTCAGACCGGGGGCGAAGCCTTCACCATCAGGCTCACGCGTCCCGATCGCGGACGATACACAGCGGAACGACGCGAGCCGGATCGGCAGGAGCGGCCTTCGCGCGTTCCTCCGCGACCTTGCCGACCTCAGTCACCGGGCGGATGTCGGCGGTTCCCTGATCGATGATCGGCTCGAGCCCGAGGCGGACCGCGGCCTGCTGGCGGCCACCTCGATCGGGTCGCTCTCTTATCTCGGCTCCAGGATCGACTCGCTCGGAGCCAGGATCGACTCGCTCGCGGAGGGTACCGCCTCACGCTTCGATCCGCTCGCGAGGGGATCAGATGAGCGGTTAGCCGCTGCCCGCGCCCGAGGTTAGGAGAGGCTGAGGACGCAGGCCCGGTCTCGGTCGGGCCCTTCCGACCACATCAGCGAGACCGAGGCCGACGAGATGGAGGAGCACCTCCGCGGACTCAGCTACACGGGAGGATCACCCGACGGGGCAGGGCCCGCCCGGGTGATCCTCCGTCGTGCGGATCGCCGGTTCAGGCGGTACACGCCGCGGGCGCTTCGGCGGGGATCAGCAGCGACCCCGCGGCCGGCGCCTCGAAGAACGTGGCCACCAGGACGACGACCTCCGCGCCTTCGTTCACCGCGGAGTGGACGTGACCGTGACCGGGATCGACGAAGGCGGTTCCGGCCGGGTACGCGCGTTCGACGCAGCCGTCGGCCTCGATGTACGCCAGGGTCCCCTGAACCACGTTGACGATCACGGGGCCGGCGTGCGAGTGCCAGGGGAACTGCGCTCCCGGCTGCACGGTGAACCTCGCGACCACCGTGCGCGAGGGATCCTCGGACCTCACGACCTCGGTTCGCCTGCCGTCCTGCTTGTTCTGGATCATCAGGTCGACGTCGTCGGTGAACATGGCTCGCCCCGACAGGAACTCGGTGGCGATCGGCGGCGGTGGCTCCTGCGCAGCCGACGGCACCATGCCGGCGGCGATCAGCCCGATCGTGAGCAGCGCCCCGCCCAAGACGACACGTCCCTTGCTCATATGTCTCCCCTCCCTTTCCGTTGGCCCCGGGGGACCCTTGGCCACGGCTGCTGGACCTCACCAGCGTCCTCGCGCTGTCGGACGCCGTAGATCCGTTCCCTTCCTTGCCGAGCATCGATGCCCGTCCGCGTTCGGCGGTGGACATCCCCACCTACGCGCAGCAACGTGGCGACCGCGAGTTGCGTCGCGCGACACCGTTCGCGACACCGTCCTTCGCATCACTCGGCTGAGCTTCATCGTCTTCGTCTTCCTCCTTTCTCGCCGAGCGTTGATGTCATCGCGACACTAGGAGGACGATCTCGCCGGCTCCACCGTGGCAGCCGGGCGAACGCGCGGGATGCTGCCTCCCTCCCGATACGGTGCTGGGCCGCTTGACGCAGCTCGAGCGATGACGGACAACTTCCGGGAGTTCAGGCACAGGAGGCATCCCTTGGGGACCGGGCAGACCGACGAGCAGCGAACCCTCGATGCGTTACGCCGCGAGATCGACGCGCTCCGCGCGTCTCGGACGCGACTCGCGCTAGCCGCAGATGCCGAACGTCGAGGCATCGAGCGCGCCCTGCACGAGGGCGTGCAGCAGGACCTGGTCGGGCTCGTCGCCAACCTCGAGATCGTGGCGGGTACGCTGGACGGCGACCCCGCCACGGCGAAGGCGTTGCTCGACGACTTGCGGCGGGAAGCGCGGCGGGCGCTAACGGAGATCCAGGAGCTCGCTGCGCGGATCTTCCCACCCCTGCTCGAGGTTGGCGGGTTGACCGTCGAGCTGCGCGCAGCGGCGAGCCGCGCCGGCGTGCCGGCGCAGCTCGCCGTGGAGGTCGACGCGGGAACGCCGCCGGCGATCGCCGGCGGCGTCTACTCCTGCGCGCTCGATGTGTTCGAGCGCGCGCCGGCCGGCACTCCGGTCGCGGTGAGCGTCCGGGGCGTGGAAGGAGCGATCGCCTTCGAGGTCGTCGCGGACCACGACCTGGGGACGGAGCGGCTCGCCCCGCACGACCGGGTCGAAGCGCTGGGCGGCCGCGTGACGATCACGTCGGGGGACGACCGGACCACGGTGGCCGGGTCCCTGCCACGCTCGCGATGACACTAGTCGCTCTCCGCGAGGTAGAGGATCACGGCCTTGACGCGCTTGTTGACCGACGGCTCCCAGGTGAGCCCGAGCTTGAAGAAGATCGAGTGGATCACCTTCTCGACCGACCGCTCGGCGAGGAACAGGGAATCCCCGATCGCCGCGTTGCTCTTGCCGGCTGCCATCTCGCGGAGCACGTCGCGCTCGCGGGCGGTCAATCGGTGGATCGGCGACTGCTCGCCGCGAGCGTCCTCCGCGACCAACGCCTCAACGACCTTCGGGTCGATCACCGAGCCGCCCTTGGCGACCGCGTGGATCGCGGACAGGAGCTGTTCGGGGTCCTGGACGCGCTCTTTGAGGAGATAGGCGCGCCCGGCGCTGCCGCCTTCGAGGAGGGTGAGGGCGTAGCTCGGGGTGGCGTAGTGACTCAGCACCACCACGCCGACGTCGGGATCCGTGGTGCGCAGCAGTTCGGCCGCCCGGATCCCCTCATCGGTGTTGCCGGGCGGCATGCGGATGTCGGTGACAACCACGTCCGGATGCTCCGCCTCCACCGCGGCGAGCAGAGAGTCGAGGTCGCCGCACACAGCGGCGACCTCGAGATCAGGGTCGGTCTCGAGCAGCCGCCGTACGCCCTCGCGCACCAGGAGATGATCCTCGGCGATCACGAGCCGGAGGGGCATGCCGGGAGGATACGCCTGTGACCAGGGTCCTGGTCGTCGACGATAACGATGGGAACCGGAAGCTCGCCATCGACGTCTTGAGCGCAACAGGGTTCCGGGTGTTCGCGGCGGCGACGGGCGCGGAGGGGATCGCGCTCGCTCGGGAGCACGTGCCGGACGTGATCCTGATGGACCTCCGACTTCCCGACATGGACGGGATCTCAGCCGCGAAGACCCTCATGAAGCACGAGCGCACGGCTCGGATCCCCGTGGTGGCGACGAGCGCCTCGCCGCTGGAGAGAAGCGGCGACTGGCTCGAGGCGGCGGGCTTCGCCGGATGGCTCGAGAAGCCGATCAACGTTGGGACCTTCCCAGAGGAGGTGCGCCGCTACGCGGCCGGAACGAGCAAGTGACGGGCTCTACGGTCGTACCGTGCTAGCACCCCCCCGTGTAGCCCCGGTGGCCCGGTGGCCCCTGACCGTTGCGCAACCTAGCCTCTAGACGGAGCGGCCCGGCGGTGTGAACATCCTCGGCACCGAAGGCCCGGCAGCCCGGATGGAAGGGGGATCACAATGCGGAGGTTCGTGTCCAGTGGCGCACTCGGGGTCTTCCTCCTCTCGATCGTGCTCGTCGCCTGTAGCGGTTCGGGGACCGGCTCGACCGATGACCAGACACGACGATTCCAGGACATGTGGGAGATCGACCAGATCGAGAAGAACTTCCACGGTGCGATGACGGAGAAGGACATCGATCTGATGATGAGCCTGTGGGCGCCCAACGCCACGATGACGGTGGGTCCGGGGGTGACCGCGTCCGGGCTTGAGGAGATCCGGCGTTTCTTCCTGGAAGACTCGGCGCCGTTCGCGCCGGGGAACAACTGGATCTCTGATCACCCGGCGTACAAGTTGGAGATCACGGTCAACGGTGACCGGGGCACGCTGCACTTCGAGTGCCACTTCGTCGATGCCGAAAAGGGCGAGATCGTGTCAGCAACGGCCGCCGACTTCGACGTGGCGCGGATCGCCGGGGAGTGGCTGATCACGAACATGGTCGGCGGGACCACCGTCCTGGAAATCTGAGATCTTGGCCGAGCAGCAGGAGCCGCGGGTGGCCCAGGAGGGGCGGCGACGGATCGGCGATCCGTTCGTCAGGGCCATCGCCCGCTTGCCGGTCAAGGTTCGGACGAAGCTGCAGATCGCGTTCGTCGGCACGTCTCTGTTGCTGGTCGCGGTCGGCGTCCTGGGGCAGCTCGTGCTCGGGCAGTCGAACGATCGCGTCGCGAACCTCGGGGCGCTCGAGGTGCGGGCCTCGCAGTACGGCCAGCTCCAGGGGGAGGCGAGATACCTCCGGGACGTCTTGGCGCAAAACGCCGGACCCGACTTCAGCGTGGTCTGGCCGGAGGCCGCGCCCGAACTCCGCGGCGAGAGCGCGCTCGCCGTGGACCTGCTCGTGGTGGATGCTGCCCGCCGGGTCGAGTCCAGGACGAAGGCGGATCAACTCGGATTCACGCCGCCCCCGGAAGACCGAGAGGTCCTGCGAAGGATCGAGGTCACTGCCCATCGCCTGTGGAGCGTGCTGAAGTTCGAGCTCGAGCCGTTCTACGAGGACGAGGCGACGATCGAGGACGAGGCGACGATCGAGGAGATGCTGCCGATCCGGGCGCGGGCGGAGCGTTATGCGAGCGACCTGTATACCGACGCCGCAGAGCTGGCCAACGGGACGCGAGAGGAGATCCAGGATCTGATCGCCCGGAACGCCAGCTCCTTCGCGAGCTCACGGGCCCTGTTCATCAGCGTCTCGGCGGGAGCGCTCGTCCTCGCTCTGCTGTTGGGATTCGTCCTGTCGTGGTCGCTGATCGGGCCGATCCAGCGGATCGACGATCGCCTGGCCGCGATCGCATCGGGTGGGTTCTCGGGCCGGGTGGAGGTCGAGAACCGAGACGAGCTTGGCGCGTTGGGCGCCAACGTCAACCGGATGAACGACGAGCTGCAGCGTCTGTACACGGAGCTCGAGGCCGCCAGCCGGCACAAGTCGGAGTTCCTGGCCAACATGTCCCATGAGCTTCGCACTCCACTCAACGCGATCATCGGCTTCTCGCAGGTGTTGCGCGACGAGATGGCCGGGTCCGTGAACCCCAAGCAGGCGGAGTACCTCGACGACATCAGCTCCTCGGGGAGCCATCTGCTCTCGCTGATCAACGACGTCCTCGACCTCTCCAAGGTCGAGGCGGGACGGGTCGAGCTCGAGGTTCACCCGTTCTCCCTGCGGGAGGCACTCGAGCGCGGCGTCGTGATGGTGCGCGAGCGCGCGACGGAAGACGGGGTCCGCGTCTCCTTCGCCGCCGAACCGGAGGTCGACGTCATCCACGGCGATGAGCGACGGATCAAGCAGGTGATCTTCAATCTGCTCTCCAACGCGGTGAAGTTCACGCCTGCCGGAGGGGAGGTCGACGTGAGCGCGACGCGGGTCAACGGCGAGGTCAGGGTCTCCGTCGCCGACACCGGCCCGGGCATCGCTCCCGAGGATCGAGAGCGGATCTTCGAGGAATTCCAGCAGACCGAGACCGGGGTCGGGCAGCGTGAGGGGACCGGTCTTGGCCTGGCGCTCTCGAAGCGGTTCGTGGAGCTCCACGGCGGGAGGATCTGGCTCGAGAGCGAGCTCGGCAAGGGAAGCACCTTCACCTTCGCGTTGCCAGCGAGGTCGGACGCGCCATGACGGGCGAGCGGATCCTCGTCGTCGAAGACAACGAGAAGAACATGAAGCTGTTCCGCGACGTCCTCGTCGCGACGGGCTATCGAACGCTCGAGGCGACGACGGCCAGCGAGGCGGTCGACATGGCGTCCGAACATACGCCTGACCTCGTGCTGATGGACATCCAGCTCCCAGACTTCGACGGTGTGCAAGCGCTCAATCGGCTGCGTGCGAACGGCCGCACGGCACGCATCCCGGTCTTGGCCCTGACGGCGCAGGCGATGCAGGGGGACGCCGAGCGCTTCCTCTCGGCCGGCTTCGACGGCTACGTATCGAAGCCGGTGAATGTCCGCGATCTGATCGGGACCGTTCGGCAACACTGTGATCGGCGTCAACCATGAGCGATCAGGCGAAGATCCTCGTCGTGGACGACATCCCGCAGAACGCGCGTCTGCTTGAGGCCGTCCTCGTCTCGCAGGGGTATGACGTGGTCTGCGTGAACGACGGCAACACTGCGCTCGAGCTCGTCAAGTCAGCGAAGCCGGATCTCGTGCTGCTCGACGTCATGATGCCGCCCCCGGACGGCTACGAGGTGTGCCGGCGGCTCCGTGAGGACGAGGAGACGGCGGTGCTCCCGGTCGTCATGGTCACGGCGAGCACGACGGAGAAGACGAAGGTGATAGAGGCAGGCGCCGACGACCTCATCGCGAAACCGTTCAACCACGACGAGCTCCTGGCCCGGGTCCGGTCCCTCCTGAGGATCAAGCGGTACCACGACACGATCGCGGCGCAGTCCGCGGAGTTGCTCGAGTTGAGTCGAACGCTCGAAGACCGGGTGGCGGCCCAGGTCCTTGAGCTCGAGCGGATGCGGAAGCTCCGGCGGTTCCTCTCTCCTCAGCTCGCCGACGCGATCGTCTCCTCGGGGGACGACTCGATCCTGCACAGCCATCGTCGGAAGGTCGCGATGCTCTTCGCCGACCTCCGTGGATGGACGAGCTTCGTCGACGCGGTCGAACCCGAGGAGCTGATGCAGGTGCTCGGAGAGTTCCACCACACGATCGGCGGGCTCGTGCAGCGGTTCGACGCGACCGTGGGCTTCCTCGAGGGCGACGGGGTCCAGGTCTTCTTCAATGATCCGCATGAAGTCCCCGACGCGCCGGTGCGGGCGATCCGCTTCGCGTGCGCGCTCCGGGAGGAGATGGCGGAGTTGACGCCCGTGTGGCGGAAGCGCGGCTACGAGCTTGATCTCGGCGCCGGTGCCGCGCTCGGATACGCCACGTGTGGGGAGGTCGGCTTCGAGGGCAGGTCCGACTATGCGGCGATCGGGGCGGTGACCAACCTCGCGTCGCGCCTGGCCGACGAAGCGGCGGCCGGCCAGATCCTGATCGCGCAGCGTCTCTATGCGGAGATCGAATCCGACGTCGAGGTGGAGCCCGTCGGCGAGTTCATACTCAAGGGGATCCGGCGGCCGATCACGGCGTTCAACGTCGTCGCCGTTCGACAGACGATGGCTCAGGTGTCTGCCGTGCCGGGCTCCGAGACACCCCACAGGGCGGCTACTTCGCGCTCATGAGGGAGTCGATCGCGGCCGTGATCCGCGACTGACCGCGGCGCTGGCTCGGCTCGAGTCGAGCCGCGAACGCTCCTCGAAGCGGCATCGCAACCAGCGCATCACGGCGGGCGTCATCGGCCTCGCAGCCCTTCCCGGCGGCGGTCCTGGTCGTGACAACCGTTGGACCGCAGGAGCGCGACGGCGCCGGCGCGGCGGCCCTGTTCAGCCCGAGGAGGAGCCGGCGGAAGCGCACTGCGACATCCTCGAGGACGCTGACGTCGTGATCCAGAGCCGGTCGTCATCGGGCGACCTC
>CAZCIJ010000166.1:0-7295 GCA_964498265.1 uncultured Gaiellales bacterium
GAGACGGTGAAGGCGCGGCGCAAGGACGTGCTCGCCAAGTGCTACGGCGGTGACATCACGCGCAAGCGAAAGCTGCTCGAGAGGCAGAAGGAGGGCAAGAAGCGCATGCGCCAGCTGGGCTCGGTCGAGGTGCCCCAGGAGGCGTTCCTCGCCGTCCTCGACCTCGAGGGGGCGCGGCGCTCGTGAGCGGCCCGGCCGGCGCGCGACCGGACGGCGTTCGGCACCTGTACGTCCACCTGCCCTTCTGCTCGCACCGCTGCGGCTACTGCGACTTCGTCACCGTCGTCGGGCGCGGAGGCGAGCACGGCGCGTACGTCGCGGCCGTGCTCGAGGAGTACCGGCTCGAGCGCTCGCAGCTGGCCCCGCGGCTGGAGACGCTGTACCTGGGGGGCGGGACGCCGACCTTCACCGACGGCAACGCGCTCGTCGGGTTGCTCGCCGCGCTTCCTCCCGCGGACGAGGTGACCGTCGAGGCCAACCCGGAGACCGTCTCGCCGGGCCTGGCCAGAACGCTGTACGGCGCCGGAGTCACCAGGGTGTCGCTCGGGGCGCAGAGCTTCCAGCCTCACCTGCTGGCGGTGCTCGAGCGCCGCTGCGGAGCCGACGCCGTCCGCCGGGCGGTCTACGATCTCCGTGATGCCGGATTTGACAACATCTCGCTCGATCTCCTGTACGGGGTTCCCGGCGAGAGCGCCGCCGATCTGGAGGACGATCTCGAGCAGGCGATGGCGCTCGCCCCCGAGCATCTCTCCTGCTACGAGCTCGAGGCCAAGCCAGGGACGCGCTTCACGAGCGCGCACGGTGGTCGGCTCAGGGAGCAGGCGGTCGCGATGGAGGGGTACTTCGAGCTCGTCGTCGAGACGCTCGTGAGCGCCGGGTACCGGTGGTACGAGACCGCCAACTTCTGTCGCGAGGGACGCGCGGCGCGGCACAATCTCGCCTACTGGCGCGGGCGCGACTACCTCGGGCTCGGGATCGGCGCCGTCTCGACGGTCGGCGCGACCCGGTGGAGGAATCGAGAGAGCTTGGCGCGATACGTGAAGGCGCTCACGTCGGGCGAGCGCCCGCCTCGAGGCAAGGAGCTGCTCAGCGCCGCCGTGCGGCAGCGTGAGCTGCTCATGCTCGGCCTCCGCCTCGATCGACCTCTCCGGCTGTCCGAGGTCGAGGAGGCCGTCGACCCGCTGGGCGTCGAGCGGCTCATCGGTCACGGTCTCCTCGAGCGCCGAGGCGACCGCATCGTGCTCACGCGCCGCGGCCGCCTGCTGGGCGGCGGGGCGACGGTGGAGCTCATGGCGGAAATCCCTGCAAATTCGCTTGTACCGGCTGGGTGAAACGCTAGTATCGGATCGTGGCGGGTCAACTCCCCGAGCTCACCGAGCGGCAGGCTGCGATCCTGGAGTACGTCGTCGAGGACTACGTCGTCGGCGGTCAGCCCGTGGGCTCCAAGGCGCTCACGAGCCGCCGTCGTATGCAGGTCTCTTCCTCGACCGTGCGCTACGAGCTCGCGGAGCTCGAGGATCTCGGCTACCTGACGCATCCGCACACCTCGGCCGGCCGGCTCCCGACGGATCTCGGCTACCGCTTCTACGTCGACAGGCTGCTCGAGGCGCTCGAGCCGCGGCCGCACGAGCTGCCGGTCGACGTCTCGGAAGGTCGCGGCGGCATGGACGCCGCCCTGCAGGCGATCACTGAGGCGCTGGCGGAGGTCACGCATCTGCTCGCGCTCGTGACCGCGCCCCCGATCGAGACCACCATCGTCCGCCACGTCGAGGTGCTGCTCGTTCAGCCGCAGGTCGTGGTCGTCGTGGTCATCACCTCCACGGGGGGCGTGTCGAAGCGGGTGTTCGTCTTCAACGAGCCGGTCGATCCGGGGCTCGCGGACTGGGCGGCTGCCTATCTGCACGAGCAGGTCGCAGGCCTCACGCTCGGCGCCCGGACGCTGCGGAACCGGATCGAGGACCCCGGTCTGTCGCCGCGCGAGCGCGAGTTCCTGGAGACGCTCAGGCCCGCGCTCACCGATCTCGTCCAGACCGCCGAGCAGGCGCTCTACATCGGCGGGACGGCCGGCGCGATGGACGAGTTCCAGCAGGGCGACATCGACGCATTTCGTGGGGTGCTCGAGGCTCTCGAGCGGCGCACGACGCTCCTGGACGTGATCCGCTCGACCCTCGACCCGAGACGTCCCTTCGTCCGCGTCGGCTCGGAGTTCGAGGACCCGACCTTCGAGAAGGTCTCCTTCGTGGGCGCGCCGTACGGCCTCTCCCACCGCAGCCTCGGCACCGTTGGCCTGCTCGGGCCGACGCGCATGGACTACGTGAAGGCGATCGACGCCGTCCGCAGCGCGGCGCTCCGCCTCTCCCATCTCGTGGAGGAGCTCTACGAGGCGTGAGATCGCGGTCGGCGGAGCGTCAGCTGTGAAGCGCGACTACTACGAGGTGCTGGGCGTCTCCCGGGACGCCGACGAGAGCACGATCAAGCGCGCCTTTCGCCGGCTTGCCCGTGAGCTGCATCCCGACGTCTCCGACGAGCCGGACGCGGAGGAACGCTTCCGCGAGGCGGCCGAGGCGTACGAGGTGCTCTCGAAGACCGAGACGCGCGACCTCTACGACCGCTACGGCCACGAGGGGCTCCGGAGCGGGGGCTTCCAGCCGTCGAGCTTCGACTTCGGCGGCCTCTCGGACCTCTTCGCCGCCTTCTTCGGCGACGACATCTTCGGCGGTCGGGGGGAGCGCAGGCGCGGAGGCGACGTCGTCGTGGAGGTCGAGATCGAGCTTCGGGAAGCAGCCGCCGGAACCGTGCGCGAGGTGCCGCTCCGCGTCGCCGCCACCTGCGCCACCTGCCAGGGGAGCGGCGCCCGGCCTGGCACGGCCCCGGAGACCTGCCCCCGGTGCGGAGGGGCGGGGCGGCTGCAGGAGATCTCCCAGACGGTGTTCGGCCAGATCGTTCGAGCCCAGACGTGCCCTCGCTGCCGCGGCGCCGGAAGCGTCGTCACCGAGCTCTGCGAGACGTGCGGCGGCGAGGGGCGAGTCGTCGAGACGCGAACGGTCGAGGTGAGGATTCCCGCAGGCATCCACGACGGACAGCGCATCCGCCTCTCAGGCGAGGGGCATGCGGGTACGCCCGGCGGGCGCGCCGGCGACGCGTACGTGTCCGTCACGGTTCTCCCCGACGCACGCTTCGTCCGCGAGGGCGACGACGTCGTCTCCCAGGTCGACCTGACGATGACGCAGGCTGCGCTCGGGGCCCAGGTGGCCGTCGAGACGCTCGACGGCGTCGTCGACCTCGACTTCGAGGCGGGCACGCAGCCCGGCGAGGTGCGAGTCCTCCGCGGCCGCGGGATGCCCTCCCTGCGCACGCACAGGCGGGGGGATCACCGCATCCTCGTCAACGTTCTCATCCCTCGCCGGCTGAGCGACGACCAGCGGCAGGCGCTCGCGGACTTCGAGCGCAGCGCGGACCCGAGCACCTACGAGCGCGACGAGGGCTTCTTCGACCGGCTGCGCGCCGTCTTCCGCTGAGGGGCCGACCTCTCCGGCGCGTCGCCGTGCGCGTGCCGGCGCACGAGGCGGAGAGCGCCCGAGCGATCGTCCTCTCGCTCCTGCCAGAGGGCTTCGAGGAGGTGGAGTCCGGCGACGAGCTCGTACTCGTCGCGTACTGCTCCCCGACCCTCGAGGCGAGCCTGCGCGTCGCCTTCGCACGAGTCGAGGCGGAGGACGTCCCGGCGGGCTGGGAGGGCGAGTGGCGCGCGTTCCACAAGCCGGTGAGGATCGGTCCGCTCTGGATCGGCCCGCCGTGGGAGGCGCCCGCGCCCGACGCGGTGCCGGTCGTCGTCGATCCCGGCCGAGCGTTCGGCACGGGCGCCCACGCAACCACGCGTCTCTGTCTCGAGGTTCTGCTGCGCCAGCCGCGCTCCAGCCTGGCCGACCTCGGCTGCGGCTCGGGCGTGCTCGCGATCGCCGCGGCAAAGCTCGGCTTCGGCCCCGTGGCCGCCGTCGACTGCGACGCCGCTGCCGTCGATGCGGCGCGCGCGAACGCGTTCGCGAACGGGGTCGAGATCGACGTGCGTCGGGGCGACGTGCTCGCCGACCGGCTCCCGGCCGCGACGCTCGCCGTGGCCAACCTCGAGCTGCTGGCGGTCGAACCCCTCGCCGCTCGCGTGGACGCGCGCCGGCTCCTGGTGGCGGGCATCCTGGCGTCGGAGCATCCCAGCCTCGGCCGGCGCTGGGAGCGGCGTGAGCGGCGTGAGCTCGAGGGCTGGGCGGCCGAGCTCTACGAGCGGCGCCTCTAGACGTTTGGTCGAAAGTCCGATCAAACGTCGCGTTCGCACCGCCGCAAGCGGCCGTCTCGGGCCTCTTGCGGACGCTGGTAACTGGGACGGCCATGCCGTAGGGCCGCGAAGCGGCCCCGTGTATGGAGACGATTGATCGGTTTATCGATCAATCGTCTAGCGCTCTCCGGGCTCCACGCGGATCTCGTCGACTTCGGTCGTGAACACCGCCTCCGACGCGCCGCAGGCGGCTGTGAGCAGGGTCGCGCCGACGACCGCGAGCGCTACGGACAACCTCGCCATCGGCCACTTCGGAGCGGGGGGCGAGTGGCTATAGCATGACCGCGATGGCCAGGTTCTCGGTTGACTTCCTCGGGTGCAAGGTGTCCCACGCCGACGCGCAGGAGATCCGGGAACGGCTCGTCGCGGACGGCCACGCCGAGACCGGGACCGGCGCACAGGTCGCCGTGATCAGCACGTGCTGCGTCACGCACGAGGCGGTGCGCAAGTCGCGCAAGGCGGCGCGCAGGGCGGCGCGAGCCTCGGAGCGGGTGTACGTCACCGGTTGCGCCTCGAACCTTCGCGAGGCCTTCGCCGGGATGCCGGACAACGTCGTGGTCGTCGCGCTCCCGAGCGAGCGGACGCCATCCTTCGTCGCGGGCGAGGTCGGGGCCATCGGCTGCGTGCGGGCCGAGGCGGGCCTCGACCGCGTGCGCGCGTTCGTGAAGATCCAGGACGGGTGCAGCTTCTCGTGCGCCTTCTGCGTGATTCCCCACGTGCGCGGGGCCTCTCGCAGCCGGCGCGCGGTGGCGGTGCTCGACGAGATCCGGCGCCGCGTGAGCCAAGGCCACCTCGAGGTCGTCCTTACGGGGATCAACCTCGGGTGCTACCGGGACCGCGACGCCGGATACGATCTGCCCCGGTTGGTGCGCGAGGCGGGCTCCGTGCCGGGGCTCGCGCGGCTGCGGCTCTCCTCCGTCGAGGTCAATCACGTGGGCGACGCGCTCCTGGCGGCGATGCGGGAGACTCCGACCGTCTCGCCGCACCTTCACGTTCCGCTCCAGTCCGGCGACGACGGCGTCCTGCGCGCCATGGGGCGTCGCTACACGGTGTCGACGTACCTCCGGCGCCTCGAGCGGGCCGAGGGTTTCAACCTCACCACCGACGTCATCGTCGGCTATCCGGGAGAGGACGACGCTGCGTTCGAGCGCACGGTCTCGACCATCGCGCGGGCCGGGATCACGAAGGTCCACGTCTTCCCGTACTCGCCCAGGCCGGGTACGAGGGCCGCAGGCGAGGGGCCGGGCGACGCGGCCGTGAAACGGGAGCGGAGCGCGCATCTGCGGGAGGTGTCGAGGAAGGCGTGCCTGGCCCGCTGGCGCCGGAAGATCGGGCATCGCGACGTGGTCCTCGTGGATCGCCCGGGCCGCGGCTATGGCAGCGACTACTCGCCCTGGCTCGTCGAGGCGCCGGTCGGCTCCCTCGTCCGGGCGCGCGCCCGGGGAGTCACGGAGGAGGGGATCCTCGCTGCCTGAGGAGAGCTGCGTCGTCTGCGGCCTCGTCCGGCACGAGCTCCCGGGTGGGACGACGACGCTTCCGTTCAGATGATCGCCCGTATCGAGACTGAGCTGAAGGACGCCATGCGCGCGCGCGACGAGGTGCGAGTCGCCACGCTTCGCCTGACGCTGTCCTCGCTGCGCGCGGCCGAGAAGGAGCTGCAGCGACCGCTCAAGGAAGAGGAGGAGCTGCAGGTGCTGCAGCGCGAGCGCAAGCGGCGGGTCGAGGCGTGCGAGGCCTTCCGCCAGGCGGGACGCGAGGAGCAGGCTGCGCGCGAGGAAGCCGAGCTCGCCGTCATCGAGGGGCTCCTGCCGCCACCGCTCAGCGAGGAGGCGCTCGAGCGCATCGTGGACGACGCGATCGCCGAGACGGGGGCGACCTCCCTCCGTGACCTCGGCCGCGTGATGGCCGACGTGATGCCCCAGGTCGCCGGGCGCGCCGACGGCTCGGCGGTGAGCCAGCTCGTCCGCGAGAAGCTCGCCTGAGGGCATCGGGCACGCGAGGCGTGGGGGCCGCTTCGCGGCGAATGGGCGTGGAGGCCACTCGCCCTGCGGACGGGAACGTGGCCGGGGAGCCGTCCTTCGCGACGATCCGGCCGAGCCACGCCGTCGGCTCTTCGGGGCCGTTACGCTTCCACGCACGTCTCGTCGCAGTGCGCGCACCACGTGCGCGCGTCTCGACGTTAGGCTGAAAGCGGGAGGAGGCAAGGGGTGGCCCCGCTGCGGGTGGTGTCTACACTGAGACCGTTGCAGCAGGTCCTCTCCGTTCCGAACGAGGTCGCCGTGGAGCTCGCGTCAGTCGACGACGGCGTCCTGGAGGCCTTGCGCGACCACTTCGGCTGCTCGATCCTGCTACGCGGCAACCGGCTCACGCTGGAGGGCGGGGAGGACGAGCTCGCCGGCGTCCGCACCGTCCTCTCGGAGCTCGCCGACCTCGTCGAGGGGGGGCACGCGATCGGCCCGAACACCGTCCGCGCCGTGCTCGGAGCGCTGGAGGAGTCGGCGGACGTTCGCGACGTCTTCGAGGACGTCGTCTGGCGGCACCGCGGCAAGAAGATCACCCCGAAGACCGTGAACCAGAAGCACTACGTCGACGCGATCCGCCGTTGCACGATCACCTTCGGGATCGGGCCGGCGGGGACGGGGAAGACGTACCTCGCGATGGCGCTGGCGGTCGCGGCGCTCGCCGAGCGCGAGGTCGGACGGATCATCCTCACGCGCCCGGCGGTCGAGGCCGGCGAGAGGCTCGGGTTCCTTCCGGGCGACATTCTCGCCAAGGTCGACCCGTACCTGCGCCCGCTCTTCGACGCTCTCTACGACATGCTCGACGCGGACCGGCTCGCGGCGTACGTCGAGAAGGGGATCATCGAGGTGGCGCCTCTCGCGTTCATGCGCGGGCGGACGCTCAACGACTCGTTCATCATCCTCGACGAGGCGCAGAACACGAGCCCGGAGCAGATGCAGATGTTCCT
>CAZCIJ010000167.1:0-7226 GCA_964498265.1 uncultured Gaiellales bacterium
CGCCGTGTGCACGCCCCCAGCCAGGCGTGCGGGTATTTCACATCAAGCCTCTAGGATGTTCGCCCTGAGACGCATCGCTGCTTTGGTACTCGCCGCGCTCGTCGCGGCGGGCTTGACCGGCGCGGCGCGCGGTCAAGGCGCGGAGGAAGAGCTGGCCCAGAAGTGGACGCCGGTGCTGCGCCTGAAGGAGCAGGCCGAGCCGTGCGGCAAGGGCGAGCCGTACGAGCCGGTCGACGTCGATGTGCTTTTTGGCAACGTCGATGTCGCCTTCCGCGGGCCGTGGGACAACGTCAATCTCGTCGGGATAGCGCCGACGGTGGAGCAGCTCGCTCAGGGGTATCTCGACTACCATCTCGACTTTCCCGGCGACCCGTTGGATCCTGGCTGCTCGTATGAGGAGTGGGGCGAGGGGCTGACGGCGGAGAGCGTGCCGACCATCTACGCGCACGTGGCCGCCGATCCGGCGTATCCGGGCAAGCTGGTGCTGCAGTACTGGTTCTTCTACGTCTTCAACGACTTCAACAACAAGCACGAGGGCGACTGGGAGATGATCCAGCTCAACTTCGACGCGGGCAGCGCGGAGGAGGCGCTGGCGCTGGAGCCGACGGAGCTCGGCTACAGCCAGCACGAGGGCGCCGAGCGGGCCGAGTGGGGCGCGAAGAAGCTCGAGCTCGTCGACGCTACCCACCCGGTCGTCTATCCGGCGTCGGGCTCGCACGCCAACTACTACACGTCCAAGATCTTCCTCGGGCGCAGCGCCGCGCAGGGGGTCGGGTGCGACGACACGACCGGGCCCTCGCGCGAGCTGCGGCCCCAGGTGGCGGTGGTGCCGACCGAGCCCGACGCCTACCTCGCGGCCTTCCCCTGGCTCGGGTACGAGGGCCGCTGGGGCGAGCTGCAGCCGTCGTTCTACGACGGGCCCACCGGGCCGAACCTCAAGCAGCAGTGGACGAACCCGATCGCCTGGGCCGAGGAGACCTGGCGTGACAACAGCTTCCCGCTGCCGGGCGGCGCCGAGCTGCTGCCGGTGGCGACGACCTTCTTCTGCCAGGCGGTCGCGGCCGGCTCCTCCCTCCTCACCACCGTGACCCGGAATCCCCAGGGCGGCCTGTTCCTGCTCGCCGCCCTGGCCGCCCTGCTCGTCTGGGTGGCGACGCAGACGCGCTGGACGCCCGGAGCCGCGCTTCGCCTGGCTCGCCGGCGGACGGTCGGGGAGCTCCTGACCGCCTCCCGGCGCATGTACGGACAGCACGTACGCCTCTACGCCGGCATCGGCCTGATCTTCATCCCGATCGCGCTGCTCGTGGCGGGCCTGCAAGCCGGCCTCTTCCTGCTCACCGACGTCGGCGGATTCGCCGACGTCGCCGGCTCGTCCAACCCAGCCCTGGCGATGTTCGTGTTCGGGCTCTCGCTCATCTTCCAGCTCCTCGGGCTCGGACTCGTCCAGGCGACCGTCGCCCGCGCGATGCTCGCGCTCGACGAGGCCCGACCCATCACCGCCCGGGGCGCCTACCGCGAGGTGCGCCACCAGCTGCGCCCGCTCGCCGGCGCCGTGCTGCTGATCACGGTCGTCGTCGCCCCGCTCACGATCAGCTTCTTCCTGATCCCCATCGGCGTCTGGATCCTCGTCCGCTGGTCGCTGACCGCGCAAGCCGTCGCACTCGAAGGACTCAGAGCGCGCGCCGCGCTGGGGCGGAGCTGGAAGCTCGTGCGCGGACGCTGGTGGCGCACCGCCGGACTCGTGATCGGCGTCACGACAGTCGCCGTCGTCATCGGGCCACTCGTCGGAGCCCTCGCCCTCCTCGGCACTGGCGCCGCCTTCTGGGTCGCCAACCTCATCTCCGCGACCATCTACGTCTTCGCCTTCCCCTTCGTCGCCGTCCTCACCACCTACATCTACTACGACCTCCGCGTCCGCAAAGACATCGAACCCGACTACACCACCACCCCGCTCCCGCCCGAACAGGCCGGAACAACCCCCGAGCAGGCGAGCTAGCCAGGCGCCGCGAGCTTGAGGCGCGCTCGGACGACGGCGCCGTGGAGATCGTCGATGATGGTCAGCGCCTGCTCGACGACGTAGGCGTTGCCTTCGACCTGGACCTGGTCGCCGGGCTCGAGCGGCGCGGGCAGGTAGAGGCCGTGCAGGGTCTCACCGTCGGGAAGGTCGAGATCGTGCCGAGCAACCATGCGCGCTGCCTCCTCCTGAGCAGGACTCTCCGTTGTGATCGCCGCAGAGCTTGCCGGCGGGGGCCGGTCTCTCTCTCCGTAGCGCCGGAAGCGCCGCGCGTCCATCACCCGTCCGGGGAACGCGCGGCCCGGCGCTCGCGCGCGGTGCCGCGAGAGGTCGAGTGCAGACGCTTCCGGCGGAGCCGTAGTCACACTAGTATTCGCCGCATGGCGGCGTCGCTGACCTCTTCGCAGCGGGAGGCGGCTCTTGCGGCCACGAGGCTCTGGGGGTTGACCCTGCTCGTCGGGATCTTCTTCCTCGTGCTCGGCTTCATCATCCTCGGCTACGACGACCGCTCCCTGACGGCGCTCTCCATCTTCATGGGCGTCTCGTTCCTGATGACGAGCCTCACCTGGTTCGTGTTCGCCGCGGTCGTGGACGAGCTCAAGTGGTTCTGGGTCATCGGCGCGCTGCTCGCTCTCGGCGGAGGCATCGTGGCCTTCGTCTATCCAGACGAGACGCTGAAGATCCTGTCGCTGATCCTCGGCTGGTTCCTCCTTCTCACCGGCATCGTCCAGTTCATCGCAGCGCTCACGAACCGAGATCGCGAAGGCTGGTGGCTGAACCTGCTCGTGGGCGTCGTCATGTTCGGGCTCGGCGCGTGGGCCGTCGGGGAGACCGACCGTTCGCTCACGCTGCTCACGACCCTGGTCGGCGTCTACTGCGTGCTCAAGGGCATCCTCGACATCCTGATCGCCCTGCGGCAACGACGGCTCAAGCGCGAGCTGCTCGAGAGCGCGACCGTCTGATCGTGCGCAGACCTATCGTCGGCTCGCATCCCGAACGGGCGCCTCAGGGACGGCGACGAGGCTCCCGCGGACGGGGAGCCGCGAGGCGGTGAGCGAGACGTGATGATCACGCGCGCAGAGGAGGTCGTCGTCGGGTCTGCACGGTTGGCCATTCGCAACCCGATAGCCGTGTGGATCCTGAGCTTCGTGACGCTCAGCGTCTACGGCGTGATCTGGAGCTACCAGGTGACCCGTGAGCTGCGCGACTACTCGAGAGCGATGCAACAGCCCTTCAAGGCCTCGCCGACGGTCGCCGCGGTGCTGGCCGCCCTGTGGCCGCTCGCGTTCCTGCCCGGGATGGTCGGGGCCTTCCTGAACGGACGCCGCGCGCGCACCCTGCTGCAATGGGTCGAGAGCCCGGCGAGCGCACACGGGATCGTCGCAGCGCTCCTCTACCCGTTGCTCTTCGCCCACACGATGTACCTGCAGAGCAAGCTCAACGAAGCCTGGCGCCGCGCCCGGTGAGAGAACAGTCCGCAAGAGCCTGCGCCTCAACGCCGGGCGAGCTCGAAGAGCGGGGCCGTGCCGGCCGGTCTACCGAGCGCTCTCTGGAGCGGATCCAAGAAAGAGCCGAAGCTCGCGGATGACGCTTCGCGGGTCATCGTCCATGACGAAGTGGCCCGCGTCCGGTATCACGACGCTGCGCGCGGTCTCGATCTCGTTCTCGAACCGTCTCGCGAGGCTCGCCGGTAGCCATCCGTCTTCGGCGCCCCAGAGAACGAGCACTGGGATGTCGATCCGGGAGAGCGCCGTCTCGGTCTCGGCCAGGTGGTCGTCGTCCCATTGGGCGATCTTGTGGAAGTAGGCGGCTTGCCCGTCCGGGCCGCGCCAGGGGCGGAGGTACGCGTCGAGCACGTGCTGGGGCATCGGGTGATGGGTGGCGGTCGCGACGTGCGCTGCCACGACGCGCTCGTAGATGGGGGCTGGCATGGTGGCGTAGGCGTCGAGGTGGCGCTTCATGTGCAGGGTGGCGGGCGTGTTCCATGGTCGGAAGAGGGCGCCGTCGATGAGCACGATGCGCGAGGCGGGCCGCTGTTCGATCAGGTGCGTGCGCAGGACGATCGCGGCTCCGATGTCGTGCCCCACGAGCGCGGGGCGCTCGAGCTGCCACCGGTCGAGGAGCTGCGCGAGAGCGCGACTTTGGGCCTTCACGCTCGTGTCCTGACCGACATCCTTGGATGAGTCGCCATAGCCGATCAGGTCGAGCACGAACACGGCGTGGTCGTACGCGAGCCCAGGGGCGACGGCGCGCCAGCCGTACGACCAGCTCGGGGTCCCGTGGACGAGGACGACCGGCGAGCCGCTGCCGAACCTGTCCCAGGCGACCTCGCCGCCCGCAAGGCGGGCGCGCTGCCCGAGAGCCCACCCCGTCTGCGCTCCCTTCGCGGCCGTGTCGTCGGCGTGTCCCGGACGGCTTCTCGCTCGACGCGCGCGCACGGTCAGTACGCGACCCCGACGAGGTAGAGACCCCAGGGCGGTGCCGTGGTGCCGGCCTCCGCCCGCGGCCGCCCTTCGAGCAGACGCTCGATCTCGGCCGTCTCCTTCTCGAGCATGGTTCCAACGAGCGCTCGCACCATGTGGCGGAGGAAGCTGTCTGCTGCGACCTCGAGCTGGAGCACGTCGCCGCGATGCTCCCAGCGACACTCGGACACGACGCGGACGAAGACCTCGTGCTGCGTCTCGGAGGGCGTGAAGGCGCGAAAGTCGTGCTCGCCGACCACGAGGCTCGCGGACGCAGAGAGTCGTTGCTCGTCGATGGGTCTGGGAACCCACCACGAGCGCCGCCGCTCGAAGGGCGAGGGCGTTCGCCGCCGCCAGATTCGGTAGCGATACGTCCGCGAGCGCGCCGAGAAGCGAGCATGGAAGCCGGCCGCCGCGGCATCGGCGCCGACCACTGCCACGTCGTCCGGAAGCACCGCGTTCATCGCCTCCGTCGCACGCTCGACAGGCGGCCCTCCGGCGACCGAGACGCTGGCCACCTGTCCAAGCGCATGCACTCCCGCATCCGTGCGACCCGCGACCGCGAGGTCGCTCCAGCGCGGAAACACAGCGTCGAGGGCCTGGCGCACCGCGCCCTCGACGGTTCGCCGGCCGGGTTGAGCCGCCCATCCCACGAAGTCCGTTCCGTCGTACTCGAGCGTGAGCTTCAGCGCGCGCGAGGGCTGCCTCCTGATCGCCGAGCCCGGTGACCGTGCGTACCGTAGCCGGGCCGGCTACGGGACGAAGGCGGCGCTAGGGTGCCGTCTGGGCAACCGGCTGCTCCTCGGGGGGAGCGGGTGCCCGCGGCCGCGGCACGTGATCCACGAGCTCCAGGTAGGCCATCGGGGCGCCGTCGCCCTGGCGCTGGCCGATCTTGACGACACGGGTGTAGCCTCCCGGCCGATCGGCGAAGCGCGGCGCCACCTCCGCGAAGAGCCTGTGCGCGGCCGGCTTCGAGCGCAGGAACGCGACGGCTTGGCGATGCGCGTGGACGTCACCGCGCTTACCGAGCGTGATCATCTGCTCGGCGATCGGACGAACCTCCTTCGCCTTCGCCTCAGTCGTGCGGATGCGTCCGTGCTCGATCAGCGCGCACGTGAGGTTCGCGTAGAGCGCCTTGCGGTGAGCCGCGTCGCGCCCGAGCTTCCGGCCGGCCTTCTGGTGACGCATCGTCGGCGCGGCCGGAGGCCGCGAGGGCTCGGTGGGTGCGACGGGGTCTCATTCCTCGCGCAGCGTAAGCCCGTGGGCGGCCAGGGTCTCCTTGACCTCCTCGATGGACTTCTTGCCGAAGTTCGGGAGCGCCCCCAGCTCCATCTCGGTCTTCGAGACGAGATCGCCGATCGTCTCGATGCCGACGCGCTTGAGGCAGTTGTAGCTCCGCACTCCGAGCTCGAGCTCCTCGATCGGGAAGTTCTCCATGCCTCGGGCCTGAGGCACCTCGGCCTCCACCTCGCCTGCGGCTTCCCCGAACCCCTCGATCCGCTCGAGATCGGTGAAGATCGCGAGCTGGCGAATGAGGATCTCGGCGGCCTGGGCGACCGCGTCCTTCGGCTCGAGCGACCCGTCGGTCGTGACGTCGAGGACGAGCTTGTCGTAGTCGGTGCGCTGGCCGACCCGGGCTGCCTCCACCTCGTACGAGACGCGCCGGACCGGCGAGAAGATGGAGTCGACCGGGATGACCCCGATCGTGTGCTCGGGCCCGCGATTGAGCTCGGCGGGCACGTACCCTCGCCCCCGGCCGATCGTGAGCGTCATCTCAAGCCGGCCCTTGTCCGCGAGGTTCGCGATCTCGAGCTCCGGATTGAGGATCTCGAGATCGGCGGGCGCCTCGATGTCGGCGGCCGTGACGGTGCCGGGTCCTTTCTTGTCCAGCCGAACCTCGATCTCCGGGGAGTCCCCGTGCAGCCGGCAGGTGAGGTTCTTGAGGTTGAGGATGATGTCGATGACGTCCTCGCGGACGCCCGGGAGCGTCGTGAACTCGTGCGCGACGCCCTCGATCTTGACGGACGTCACCGCGGCGCCGTCGAGGGAGGATAGGAGCACGCGGCGCAGAGAGTTGCCGAACGTGTAGCCGAAGCCTCGATCGAGAGGCTCGATCACGAACCGGCCGCGCTCCTCGTTCACCTCCTCGCTCGTGATCCGCGGCACCTGGAATTCCATGAGGCTCGTTCTCGTTGCCATTGAGTCCTTCCTGTTTCCGTGACTCACAGAAGGGCCTTACGTACCTGCCCTTCCGGGTCGGGCATGCCCGGCCCCTACTTCGAGTACAGCTCGACGATGAGCTGCTCCTGCACCGGCGCGTCGATCTCGTCGCGCTCCGGCGGCTTCAAGAGCTTCCCGGTCAAGTTGTCGTGGTCGGCCTGGAGCCACGCCGGGACCGACGCGGTGAGATCGGTTGCGTCGCGCACGATCTGCTCGACCGGGCTCTGCGACTTGAGTGACACGACGTCCCCGACTCGCAGCTGGTAGCTCGGTATGTTGACGCGCCGTCCGTTGACGTGGAAGTGGCCGTGGCGGATGAGCTGGCGGGCCTGCGCGCGCGAGGACGAGAACCCGAGCCGGTAGACGACGTTGTCCAAGCGGAGCTCGAGCATGCGCAGCAGCGCCTCGCCGGTGACCCCGGACTGGCGCGAGGCCTTGTCGTAGTAGAGGCGGAACTGCTTCTCGAGGATGCCGTAGTAGCGCCGAGCCTTCTGCTTCTCCCTGAGCTGGAGCAGGTACTCGGACTGCTT
>CAZCIJ010000168.1:0-7085 GCA_964498265.1 uncultured Gaiellales bacterium
CACCTCGAGCTCGACGTCCCTGCGAGGGTTCGCGCCCGGCCACTGGCGCCGGGGCCGACTGGCACGCGCACCGCTCTTGCCGTACCCTCAGGCCCTCCTCTGCCTCAGAATGGCCAGCTCCAGTCGCGCACGCCCGGCTCGTCCTCGCCGTGCTCGCGCGTCCAGATCCGCGCGCGCAGGCGCCGGTCGGCCATCTCCTGGCGCATGTGACCAGCCTTCTCCGACAGCCCGGGAACGCGGTCGATCACGTCCATCACGAGATGGAAGCGGTCGAGGTCGTTGAGCATGACCATGTCGAAGGGCGTTGTGGTCGTGCCCTCCTCCTTGTACCCGCGCACGTGCAGATTGCCGTGGTTCGTGCGCCGGCAGGTCAGCCGGTGGATGAGTGACGGGTACCCGTGGTAGGCGAAGATCACGGGCCGGTCGACAGTGAAGAGGGAGTCGAACTCCGTGTCGGGGAGCCCGTGCGGGTGCTGGGTGTCAGACTCGAGCCGCATGAGGTCGACGACGTTGACGACGCGCACCTTGAGCTGCGGCAGGCGCTCGCGCAGGATGGCGGTGGCGGCGAGCGTCTCGAGCGTGGGCACGTCGCCGCAACAGGCCATGACCACGTCGGGCTCGGCCTCGCCCTCGTTCGACGCCCAGTCCCAGATGCCGATCCCGCGCGTGCAGTGCACGATCGCCTCGTCCATCGTCAGGTACTGGAGCTCCGGCTGCTTGCCCGCCACGATCACGTTCACGTAGTGGCGGCTGCGCAAGCAGTGGTCGGCGACGGAGAGCAGCGTGTTCGCGTCGGGCGGCAGGTAGACGCGGATGATCTCCGCCTTCTTGTTCACCACGTGGTCGATGAAGCCGGGGTCCTGGTGGGAGAAGCCGTTGTGATCCTGGCGCCAGACGTGCGAGCTCAGGAGGTAGTTGAGGGAGGCGATCGGCCGACGCCACGGGATCTGGCGCGTCACCTTCAGCCACTTCGCATGCTGGTTGAACATCGAGTCGATGATGTGGATGAACGCCTCGTAGCAGTTGAAGAGGCCGTGGCGGCCCGTGAGCAAGTATCCCTCGAGCCAGCCCTGGCAGAGGTGCTCGGAGAGGACCTCCATCACCCGTCCGTCCTGGGCGAGGTCCTCGTCGGTGGGAGCGAACGCTTCCTCCCACGTGCGGTCGGTCGCCTCGAAGACCGCGCCCAGCCGGTTTGAGGCGGTCTCGTCCGGCCCAAACAGGCGAAAGCTGTCGGGGTTGCGCGCGACCACGTCGCGAAGGAAGGCGCCGAGCGCCTTTGTCGCCTCGCCCCGGATCGCGCCCGGCTTCTCCACGTCGACCGCGTAGTCGCGGAAGTCGGGCAGAACCAGGTCTCGGAGCAGCGCGCCCCCGTTCGCGTGCGGGTTGGCGCTCATCCGCCGCTCGCCTACCGGGGCCAGTGCAGCCAGCTCCGGGCGAAGCACCCCCGTCTCATCGAACAGCTCCTCCGGGCGGTAGCTGCGAAGCCACCGCTCGAGGATCCGCAAGTGCTCGGGATTGTCCCGGACCTCCGACACGGGCACCTGATGGGAGCGCCACGTCCCCTCGACCGGAAGGCCGTCGACCTCGACCGGACCCGTCCACCCCTTCGGCGTGCGCAGGACGACCATCGGCCAGCGCGGCATCCCGTCCAGCTCCTCCGCACGGGCCGCCTGCTGGAGCGCGGCGATCTCGTCGAGCGCCTCCTCGAGCGCCGCCGCCAGCCGTTCGTGCACCGGCCCCGCCTGCTCCCCCCGGAATCCGCCCTCCACCAGTAGCGGCCGGTAGCCGAGACCCGAGAAGAAACCGACCAGGTCATCCTCGGGGACACGTGCGAGAACGGTCGGGCCTGCGATCTTGTAGCCGTTCAGGTGCAGAACCGGCAGGACGGCCCCGTCCGTCCTCGGGTTCAGGAACGCCGTCGAGCGCCAGCTCGCCGCCAGCGCACCGGTCTCCGCTTCCCCGTCGCCCACGACGCAGCAGACGAGCAAGTCGGGATTGTCGAACGCTGCACCGAACGCGTGCGCGAGCGCGTACCCCAGCTCGCCACCCTCGTGGATCGACCCCGGCGTCTCCGGCGCCGCATGGCTCGGGATCCCGCCTGGAAAGGAGAACTGGCGAAACAGCGCTCGCAGACCCGCCTCGCCCCGCCCCACATGCGGGTAGAGCTCGCTGTAGGTTCCCTCCAGGTAGGCGTTCGCCACGACGGCAGGGCCACCATGACCCGGGCCGGTGACGAAGATCGCGTTCAGCTCACGCGCTCGGATCGCCCGATTCAGATGCGCGTACACCAAGTTCAGGCCCGGCGTCGTGCCGAAATGACCAAGCAGCCGCGGCTTCACGTGCTCCGGCCGAAGCGGCTCCCGCAACAGCGGGTTGTCGAGCAGGTAGATCTGCCCGACCGAGAGGTAGTTCGCAGCACGCCAGTAAGCGTCGAGCAGCCGAATCCCCTCCGCCTTCGGCAGACGCTCGCTCCCGGAGCCCTGTGCTCGACGTCTCTCACTCACGGCTCGCGCACCCGCCTGGGCGTGCCGGCACTGAGGAGACTACCGGCAAGGGGTCTGCACAGCACACCCGTCTTTCATCGTCGAGGCCGATGCGTAATCACCGACTCGGGCCGGCGCGAGGCCGCCTCGCACCAGCGACGGCGGTCGCGAGCGAGACGACCCGCGAGTCACCCGGGCGCATCTCCACGGCCTCGCCGAGCAGGCCGATGCGGACCGGCTCGGCCTCGCAGGGGCGTGTGCTCACATGGAGTCGCTCGCCTGCGACCTCGATGTCGATCCAGTGCTCTCGGTAGCGAAGCGAGAGGCGCAGCGCGCGCAGCTCGGCGGGCAGGCGCGGGTTGAGCCAGAGCACGCCGTCGCGCGGCTCGACGCCCATGTAGCAGCGCTGAACGAGGTCGATGGTGCCGGCCATGGCGCCGAGGTGGATGCCTTCCCGAGTGGTGCCGCCCTGGATGTCGTAGAGGTCGCTGCCGAGCGCCTCGGCAAAGAGCTTCCATGAGCGTTCGCGGTCTGAGCGGGTGAGCACCCAGGCGTGCGCCACCCGGCTGAGCGTGGAGCCGTTGGAGGTGCGCGCCAGGTAGTAGTCGATCGTCGCCGGGATCGACTGCGGGTCGAACTCGTAGCCGAGGTTGGCGAAGAGCTCGGTGAGCTCCTCGGCCGAGAAGAGGTAGAACAGCATGAGGGCGTCGGCCTGCTTGGACGCCTGGTAGCGGTTCGGCGTGTCCCCCTCGGCCTCGAGGATGAGATCGAGGCGGCCGATGTCGCCGTAGCGGCGCCGGTACTCCTCCCAGTCGAGCTCCTCGAGCTCCCCGTAGCCGGCGAACTGGGCGATGATCCCGCTCTCGAGGAACGGGACGTGCAGGAGGCGGCTGAGCTCCTGCCAGCGCCTGACCTCGTCGCGGCCGAGCGCGAGGCGCTCCCAAAGCTCGCCGCAGTGGTAGTCGGAGAGCAGCTGGTAGGCGGCGGCCGCCCGCCGCAGGAGCCACGACACCATCACGTTCGTGTACGCGTTGTCGTCGACGCCCTCGCCCGGGCGCTCGGGGTAGCCGTCGTGGAACTCGTCAGGACCCATCACGCCGCGGATGTGGTAGCGGCCGTCGGCCGGGTCGAGCGTGGCGAGGCTCGTCCAGCAGCGGGCGATCTCGACCAGCAGCTCGGCGCCGCTCGCGGCGAGGAAGTCCCGGTCGGC
This sequence comes from uncultured Gaiellales bacterium, assembly GCA_964498265.1. Classification (GTDB taxonomy): domain Bacteria; phylum Actinomycetota; class Thermoleophilia; order Gaiellales; family Gaiellaceae; genus CAZCIJ01. The sequence goes on from CAZCIJ010000168.1 coordinate 3,694, forward strand.
GGTGACCTCGAAGTACTGCCATACGTTGTAGGCGACGGCGAGCCCGACGTGGCGCTGGCGGCGGGAGTTGTCGGGCATCCAGCGGCGTGATCGAGGGTTGTAGAGCTCGACCGGCGTCTCGTCGCGTCCGTCGCTTCCCGACTGCCACGGGAACATCGCGCCCGCGCATCCCGCCTGACGTGCGAGCCGGCGGGCTGCCGGCAGCCGCCGGAACCGATACAGGAGCAGCTCGCGAGTGAGCTCGGGGATGCGCAGGTTGAGGAACGGAAACACGAACAGCTCGTCCCAGAACACGTGTCCCCGGTAGCCCTCCCCATGGAGACCGCGGGCCGGCGCCCCCACGTCGCGGTCGACGACGTGGGCCGAGAGCGTCTGCAGCACGTGGAAGACGTGCAGGCGAAGCGCGCGACTCGTCTCCGGATCCCCGTCGACGAACTCGAGATCGCAGCGCCACCAGAGGTGCTCCCAGGCCAGCTCGTGCGCCGCGAGGAGCTCGTCGAACCCGCCCGCGTCGCCGACGTGGGCGAGCGCGGCCACGCGAGGCTCGGAGATCGCGGCGTCGCGCGCGGTGTGAACGGCGGCGACCTTCTCGACCCGCAGCGCCTGCCCCGCCGACACGTCGGGGGCGAGCTCGTGCCCGATCCGGTCTCCATCCCGCCAGCTCCGCCGCGCGGCGCCGACGGGCGCGCCTTCGAGCGACGCGCGCGTTCGAGCCGCTTCCGCGACACGCACGTGCGACTGTTGGGTTCCCGCCTCCAGCCACACCACCTCGTCGCCTGCCTCCCCGGAGCCGAGCACTCGCAGGTGGCGGCCAGCCAAGGCGCGCTCGTCGGCGACGTTGCGGTTCTCCACCGAGCCGTCGAGGAAGGAGCGCACGTCGAGGGCGCCCGACCAGTTCTGCGGGGTGATCGTCCACTCGAGAGCGGCGAGGTGAGGATCGGCCATCGACACGAGACGCCGCTCGGCGATCAGCGTGCGCCGTCCCTCGGTATCGCGCACCGTCAGCTCTCGCGTGAGCAGGCCCCGGCGGAGGTCCAACCGCTGGCGGTAGGCCTCCAGCTCCATCGCCAGCGGGTCGAGCCAGTCCCCACCCTTCGGGCGGCAGGTGAGCGGCAGCCAGTTCGGGAGATTCACCAGGCTCTCGTGCTCCAGGCGGCGCTCTGCGACCTCCGAGACGAGCCGGTTGTAGAGGCCTGCCACGTACGTGCCCGGGTAGTGAACGGCATCAGCCGTCGCCTCGGGTGCCGCCCCACGGGTGGCGAACACCCCGTTCCCGAGCGTGCACAACGCCTCCCGGATGCCCTCCTCCGGGGCTGCGAGCTCCCGATACTCGAGCACCCACTCGTCGACTGCGCTCACACGCGCTCCTCTCCGTCCGCCCCGACGGTCATCAGCGCCAGGTCGCCGACGACCACGTCGGCGCCATGCTCGAGCAGCGCCTCGGCCCGGCCGCCGCGGTCGACGCCGATGACGAGTCCGAACCCGCCCCGGCGGCCGGCCTCGACGCCGGCGAGCGCGTCCTCGACGACCACCGCCTGCGAGGGCGCCACGCCGAGGCGACGCGCCGCCTCCAGGAACAGCGCCGGGGCCGGCTTGCCGGCAAGACGAAGCTCCGCCGCGTCGACCCCGTCAACAGACGCGTCGAACAGCTCTGCCACCGAGGCCGCGGCCACAACCTCCGCGCGGTTGCGGCTCGCGGTCACGAGCGCGGTGCGCAACCCGGCGGCCCGCACGCGGCGGAGGAACTCGACCGACGTCGGGAACGCGTGCGCGCCCTCGCCCTCGAGCACTTCGAGGAAGTACCGGTTCTTGCGATTGGCCAGGCTCCACGCCGTGCCGGCGCCGGGGCCGTCCTCGCTCTTCCCACGGGGCAAGCTGACGCGACGCGAGGCGAGGAAGGCCTCCACGCCGTCGATCCGGGCCCGGCCGTCCACATACTCGCGGTAGTCCTCATCCGTGAAGGGGCGGATGTCGGCTCCCGCCGGCGCGACCGCGCCCAGGTACTCGTCGAAGAGGCGCTTCCAGGCGGAGCGGTGCACTCTGGCGGTGTCGGTCACCACGCCGTCCATGTCGCAGATGACCGCCTCGAACCTGCCGGGGTCGATCGTCACGGACCCGGCGTCATTCCGTCTCATCCACGCTTGCCCTCGCCTGCGCTCGCGCCGGGAAATGGCGCAGATCTCGCTACGCCGCGCCTGCCGCGGGTGATCCGGGCGAGAGCAGCCGGCGGCCATCCGCCTCCCAGGCGATCATGCCGCCGTCGAGCTCGACGATCGACGTGTAGCCGAGCCTCGCCAGCGTCTCGACGGCGATCGCGCTCATCCTGCCGCTGCGGCAGTAGACGGCGAGCGGCGTCGAGCGGTCGGCGGGAAGCTCGTCGGCCCGGGGTTCGATCGCGTCGAAGGGGATCGAGAGATCGGTGCCGGGGATCGACCCTTCGTCCGGAACGTGGACGTTGATCGTCACCCGGACGGGATCGGCCACGGCCTGGGCGAAGGCCGCGGGCGAGAGGAGCCTCGGCGACTCGGCCGCCTCCTCGCCGCCTCCTCCGCAGCCGATGGCGAGGACGAGCAGACCGGCCGCCAGGATCGAGCCAAGCCACCATCGGAGCACACGCGCATTGTCACTGCTTCGCCACGCGCTCGCCAGATGCCCGCCGGCTCGTCTCTCCTCGCGCTACCGGCCGCTGCCCGAAGCGTCAGACATGGCCTCGTTGCTTGCTTCAGCAGCTGAGGGACCGCCGTGGAGGAAAGCGATGAGATCCGCCATCTGGTTGTCGGCGAACGTGGGTACGGGGATCCCTTCCTCCTCGAAGTGAGGAAGCATCTGCGGAAGGTGGTCCCAGATCGTGCCCGACATGTTCGCGATCTCCTGCGCGGAGAGATGGCCAGCCATGTAGTCGAGCGGGGGACCGTCCGTTCCGCCCTGGCCGCCGTACGAGTGGCAGTCGGCGCAGCCCTTGTCCTCGAACAGCTTCTCCCCTTCGGTCGGATCACCGATCGCCGCCACCGGCAGGTTCTCGCCGACGTGGCCGGATGGGGCTGTCTCAACCTGAGTCGGGGTGGCGCTCGGGACGGTCTTCGTCGCCCGGCCGGCGAAGAAGCCGACGAGCCCCCCGCCGACGACGATGGTCAGCATCCCCAGGACGAGGAGCGCCTCGACGGTCGAAGGGTTGCGGCGGCCGGCCATCGCACGCGGGAGTGTAGACGGCGCACGCAGGGGTCGCGGCGGGGCTTGCTACGCGCTGGGCGAGCGTCCGCGCGGGGCGAGCGCCTGTCGCGCGCCGCCGAGCGTCCGGAAGGGCTCGATCGGCAGCGGCAGGATGAGCACGCGCGACCGCTCCGAGCTCATCTCGAGCATCGTCTGCAGGAAGCGCAGCTGCAGCGCCGTCG